>NZ_JBRBZA010000024.1:0-11810 GCF_053493975.1 Thermomicrobium sp. | reverse complement strand
GGGGTAGACGGCGATGAGCTGGCCGCCCAATTCGGGGAGGGAGTCGATGATCTTGGTTTTGAGGCCGCGCATGCCGGCGTAGAAGGCGGCAAACAAGCCGACCGGCCCCCCGCCGATGATCGTCGTGTCGAAGACGTCGTGCACTGTCATCGTTTCGTCACCTCCGCACCAATCGTGGTGCACCTGTTCCGAACACCATCGGTCGGAAGCAGGTCCCCGCAGGGAACACACATCGACGATACAGTATAACCTGTTGCGACCAGCGCACGCTATCCGGGCGCCAAATGGGCGATCGGATAGCCGGCAGGACCAGAGGCGGCTCGCTGAAATGGATCGCGTGCGACACCCCAGTCGACCGCAGGAGCAGGTTCGCCGGCCGGGTGATCGGGTCGTGCGGCGTGCCGTCGCACCGCGTGAAGCAGTGCGCTTGCCCAAACCACGGCAGCCACGACGACCCCGGCCGATCGCGTTCAGGCTGGTTCTCGGCTTTGCTGGTTTGATTCTGACCGGAACGTTCCTTTTGAGTCTCCCCTTTGCTGCCGCTGACGGGCAGCGTGCCGGGGTGATCGATGCGCTCTTCACCGCGACCTCAGCGGTTTGCGTGACAGGGCTCGTGGTCCGCGATACAGCGACGAACTGGAGCGGCTTCGGCCAGGCAGTCATTCTCCTGCTGATCCAACTGGGAGGATTCGGCTTCGCGACCAGTGCGACGCTCCTGCTCGCTTTGCTCGGTGTTCGTCCGACGCTGCGTGATCGCTTGGCTTGCGGGATGAGTTTGGGCGAAGCGGGACCCGGTGGGGTGGTGCGGCTACTGCGCCGTCTCGCCGTGCTGACGCTGGCGATCGAAGCAGCCGGTGCGATCGCGCTCTTGCCCGCTGCTTTCGCTGCCACTGGTTCGCTCGGGAGCGGCCTTTGGTGGGCGGTGTTTCACAGTGTCTCCGCGTTCAACAATGCGGGTTTCGACGTGGTGGGGGACTTCCGCTCTCTCGCTCCCTACCAGCGGGAACCGCTCGTGCTGGTGCCGGTCGCGATCCTGGTGATCCTGGGGGGCCTGAGCTTCGCGGTGCTTTCCGATGTCGTCCGCGAGCGTCGCTGGGGCCGCTTGACGCTGGACAGCAAGCTGGTCCTCGTGACGACAGCCGGCCTGCTGATCACTGGAACGCTCCTGCTCCTCGCGTTCGAATGGAGCAACCCGCGTACCTTGGGATCGCTCCCGTGGCCGGACAAGGTTCTGAACGCCTTCTTCCATGCGGTCGTGCCGCGCACCGCCGGCTTCAACTCGTTGGATGTCGCGCACATGAACGACGAATCGCTTTTCGTGACGATCGGGCTGATGTTCGTCGGCGGAGCCAGTGGGTCGTTCGCAGGCGGCATCAAGGTGCAGAGTTTTGCGGTCCTGCTCCTCGCGGTTTGGGCGGTTCTGCGGGGCCGTCCACACGTGGCTGCCTTCGGTCGGGAGGTCGCGAGCGAGTTCGTCTTCCGCGCGATGGCGATCGCCTTGCTCGCCGTGGCACTCGTGTTTTTAGCCAGTTTCGTGATCTCGCTGATCGAGCCGTTCGGGTTACTCGCGATCTGGTTCGAAGTGACCTCGGCCTTTGGAACGGTCGGCTTGAGTACGGGGATCACGCCGCAGTTGCACGATGCGAGCAAGGTGGTACTCGTCGCGACGATGTTCGTCGGGCGACTCGGGCCGCTGACGTTGGCACTGGCCTTGGCGGAGCGGGCGCGGCCAGAACCGATCCGCTATGCGCGGACCGCGATCGCACTCGGCTGATCGGGATGATCGCCGTCGCTGCACCCGCCGCTTCCTGGCCTCCTTCTGTGGGGTTGACGGGTACAGAGAACGTGCGTAGGCTTCAGGACGCGTCCGGTGCGGAGCGATGACCGGCGCGAGAACGGGCATCCACTGTGGATGGTTCACCTCGGCCAACGCATCCGAGTCGTCCCCCGTCAGGAGTGCGGCGTCCCGGAGATCGCATCGTCCGCCGCGAACCGTTGCCGAGCGAAGTGATCCGGCTCCGTCTCGCGCCGCGTCGCCGGATCACGCTTCCCCTGCTCGTGGTCCTGTGGCTCATCCTGAGCGGTGCGGTGGCGATCGGTACGCTGCTGCTGCGCTGGCCGGCGACCTGGCAACAGGTCGAGGGCCCATCGTGGTGGCAGGCGTTTTTCACGGCGCTGTCCGCGACGTGTACGGCTGGCTTCGCTCCCCTGGATGTGGCGACGACCTGGAACCGCTGGGGACAGTTGGTGATCCTGCTGCTCGTCGAGGGCGGCGGCGTGGCCTATGTCGCGATAACGGTCCTCCTGCTGTCAGGGATCGTGCGGCGCACGACCGTCTACGAAGCCCACCACGTCCTCGGCATGCGGCTCGGGGAGGAGCAACTCGGTGAGCTCTGGCCGCTCGTCCGTCGCCTGCTGGTCGCGACACTCCTCGTTCAGTTCGCAGGCATGCTGCTCCTCTTGCCAGCGAGTTGGCGGGAACACCACGACGCTGCTCCGGCCCTGTGGTGGGCGATGGCGACAGCAGTCACGGCGTTTCACAACGCTGGTTTCGATTTCGAGCCGGGCTTGCGCGGGTTGGCCGCGTACCAGCGCGACTGGGGGGTGGTGCTTCCGGTCGCCATGCTGGTGCTCATCGGCGCGATCGGCTTTCCGACGCTCTCGGACCTGGTGACGCGGCGCTCCTGGCGTCGGCTCTATCCGGATACGCGACTCGTGCTCGTGACGACCGCGCTTCTGCTGTCGATCGGGACGCTGGGGGTCTGGTATCTGGAGCGCTCGAATGCGGCGACATTGGCGGGTGTGCCGTGGTATCAACAACTGCTCGACGCCTTTGCGGTGGCGGTGAGTCGGACCGGTGGCCCGCGGGTGATCGAGACGAGGATGCTGGGAGAGGAGACGTCGTTCTTGCTCGGCGGGCTGACATTCATCGGTGGAGCGAGCGGCTCGGTCGCTGGTGGAGTGAAAGTCCAGACGTTCAGCTTGCTCCTCTTGGCGATCCTGGCGACGATCCGTGGCAGCCAACGAGTCGTCGCGTTTGGCCGCGAGGTGCCGGATCGCCAGGTCTTCCGTGCCCTGTCCATCGCGGTATTCGCGCTCTCGGTGACATTCGCTGGGACAGTCTGGCTCGCTTTTCTCGTTCCCTACACATTGCCGGTCGTCTGGCTGCTGGTCGTGCAGGCTTTCAGTTTGGCGGGTGCCGAAAGCGAGTTGTTGGCTGTACTGGGAACGCCGGGTCAGCTCGTGTTGGCGTTCCTGATCCTCTTGGGACGCTTTGGCCCGCTCGGGCTAGCGCTGATCTTCGCGACGCAGGTTCCGCGGGAAACGGTGCATTACGCTCGTGAAACGGTGCGACTTGGCTAGGGGGCGGGATGCGGAAACAGTTCATGGTCCTCGGTGTCGGTCGATTCGGCAGTGCCGTCGCCATCGAGCTCGAGCGGCTCGGTCACGAAGTGTTGGCGATCGATCGATCCGAGCGGGCGATCGAGGCAGTCGCCGACTACGTGACGCACGCGGTCACGGCAGACGTTACCGATCTGGAGGTTCTCCGGACGCTCGGAGCGCAGGACTTCGACGCTGCCGTGGTCGCGATCGGGGCAGACGAGCGCTCGAGTATCATGGCGACAGTCCTGCTCAAGAAGCTCGGCGTGCGCTTCGTCCTC
Source organism: Thermomicrobium sp. (assembly GCF_053493975.1). Taxonomy (NCBI): domain Bacteria; kingdom Pseudomonadati; phylum Thermomicrobiota; class Thermomicrobia; order Thermomicrobiales; family Thermomicrobiaceae; genus Thermomicrobium; species Thermomicrobium sp. The sequence continues at coordinate 8,148 of NZ_JBRBZA010000024.1, read as the reverse complement.
GCCAAGGCGCAGAACCAGCTGCACGGCGATATTCTGACGATGGTCGGCGCCGATCGCGTGGTCTATCCGGAGCGCGAAACGGGTATCCGGGTCGCTCATAGTCTGACGATGCCGCTGGCGAAAGATTATTTCGACGTCGGACCGGGTTATGGCCTCGCCAAAGTGATGGTCGATCAGCGGATGGCAGGCAAGACACTGGCAGAACTGGACTTGCGAGAGCGGTTCGGGGTCACGCCGCTTTTCCTCCGGCGCGGTGATCGTGTCATCATGAACCCGCACCGTGAGGAACGCTTGCAGATCGGCGATGAGCTGACGATCGCTGGCCGCGACGAGCAGCTGCAGCAAGTGCTGTTGCTCTAGAGTGATCGGAGGAACGAGCGGTGCGGAGGGCAAGAAAAGGCGAGGCGAAGTCATGAAGCTGGCGCGTATTCTCGTCGATGGGACGCCGACTGCAGTGGTGGTCGAAGACGGGGTGGCTTACGAGGCACACGGTGATCGGTCGGTCGGCGAGCCGCGCCGTGGACGAGAACTCGGGCTCTTCGCAACGTTCGCGGTGCTTCCACCGGTCGAGCGGCCGAGCAAGATCGTCGCAGTGGGGCTGAACTATGCGGCGCACGTGACCGAGAACGATCCGAGCCGGAAGATTCCTGACGAGCCGGTGCTGTTCCTCAAGCCACCCAGTGCTTTGCTCGGCCATGGCGGAACGATTCTGCTTCCACCGGGGAACCGGATCGACTACGAGGCAGAACTGTGCCTCGTCATCGGGCGACGGGCGCAGCGCGTTCCGGAAGCGTCCGCGCTCGACTATGTGCTCGGGTACACGTGTGGCAACGATGTAAGCCACCGTGACCTGCAATACAAGGACGGGCAATGGGTGCGGGGGAAGGGGTTCGACACGTTTTGCCCGCTCGGCCCGTGGATCGAAACGGAACTCGATCCCAGTGATCTCGCCATCGTCTCGCGCCTGAACGGGGAACTTCGCCAGAACAGCCGGACGAGCCAGATGCTCTTTCCCCTTGCTTTTCTCGTTTCCTTCATCTCACAGGTCATGACCCTCGAGCCGGGTGATGTGATCATGACGGGGACACCGTACGGGGTCGGTCCCATGGTTCCGGGCGACGTGATCGAGGTCGAGATCGAGGGGATCGGCGTGCTCCAGAACCTGGTCGGTGCGCGCGAAGACCGTCGTTGAGGAGGGTACGGTGGCCGAGTCACCTGACTGGCTGCGCTTTTTCTCGTTGATCGGCCGCCTGAAGACGCTCCGCCGAAAAGGTTGGATCGATCGTGGTGTCCACGAGCCGGAGTCGGTCGCGGACCACAGCTTTCGGTTGGCGTTCATGGCCTGGGTGCTCGCGCAGTCTCGTCCCGACGTGAATGCCGAGCGTGCTGCGGTCATCGCGCTCGTCCACGATGTCGCCGAGGCGATCGCGGGTGACCGGACGCCCTTCGATGCAGCATTGCGCGCGGGGGCCGATCGTGAGCGGCTCTTCCGGCAGCGACCACGTTACGATCCGGAGGCAGAAGCGCAGAAGACAGCAGCCGAGCGTGCGGCGCTCCAGGAGTTGGCCGCGTTGCTCCCCCCGTCGGTCGGGCAGCGCTTGCTGCAGACGTGGGAAGAGTACGAGACAGGTCGTTCCGCCGAAGGGCGCTTCGTGCGTCAGCTGGACAAGGTCGAGACCGTTTGGCAAGCGCTCGAGTATCGGGCACGACAACCTGAGCTGATCGTCGACTCGTTCATCCTCGGAGCGCTCGAGGAGGTGACCGATCCGGCTCTGCGGGACCTCCTGTCGGCAGCCCTCGCCGCGGCAGGTTGGAGCGTGCCCGAAGGGCCCTGAAGGACGGAACCGGCTCGCGTGTGGCCCGACGAGAGGAGGGGGCGATGCCGCTGCTGGGCGAGCTCGTAATCATCCTAGCGTTGCTGGCTCTGAATGGCTATCTCGCGGCAGCGGAGATCGCGGTCGTCTCGGTACGCCGGGCTCACCTCCACGCCTTGGCCGATGAGGGCGATGCTGCTGCACGGCTCGTCTTGCAACTGCTGGAGCAGCCTTCCCGGCTGCTCGCGACGATCCAGGTCGGTGTGACGCTGGCGACCTTCTTTACCTCAGCGGTCGGGGCCGTCTCGCTGGCCGAGCCGCTGGCGACCGCGCTCGCCCGCCTGCCGATCGGCAGAGACCAGGCCGCGGCGATCGCGCTCGTCATGGTCACGGTCGGTCTCTCGTTCGCCAGTATCGTACTCGGTGAGCTGGTCCCCAAGACACTCGCCGTGCAGCACGCTGAACGGCTCGCGCTGCTGAGTGCGCGACCGTTGGCCTGGCTGGCCCGACTCGCGGCGCCGATCGTGTGGTTTCTTTCCGGCGCGACGAATGTCGTGCTGCGGGTACTGGGTGTCCGGTATCCTGGTCGGGTACCGAGCGTGACGCGCGAAGAGTTGTTGACGCTCCTGGACGTGGCGGCGAGCGAAGGTGCGGTGAGTCGCGAGGAAGCGCGCCTCGTCGAGGACGCGTTCGAGTTCGGGGAAATTACCGTGCGGACCGTCATGATTCCGCGCGTCGATATGGTCACTGTGCCGGCCGACGCTCCACTCGAGCAGGCTGTCGAGCAGTTCTTCCGCACTGGACTGTCGCGCTTGCCGGTCATCGGAGAGTCACCAGACGATATCCGGGGCATCCTCTATGTCAAGGATGTCTTTCGCATCGTGTGGCAGCAGCCGGAGGCCAAGACGCAGCCGTGCCACCGCTTCGCGCGCCCGGCCGTCTATGTCCCCGAGCATACGCCAGCCCGACAGGCGTTACGCCTGCTCCGGATGCGTCGCACCAAGATCGCCATCGTGGTCGACGAGTTCGGTGGAGTCGCTGGCTTGGTCACGCTCGAGGATCTGCTCGAGCGGATCGTCGGCGAGATCGCGGACGAGTTCGATCCGGACTATGAGCCATTGCGTGAGATCGCCCCGGGGGTGCTGGAAGTGGATGGGCGCGTCTCGTTGGACGAACTTCTGGATCGGCTGGAGCTGGACGAGGAAGAGCTCGGTGCTGAGTTCGAAGCGGAATCGGTGGGTGGGGTGATCATCGAGTGCTTGGGCCGGTTCCCAGCGGTCGGCGACGTCGTCGAGCTCGGGCCGCTCGAGCTGGAAGTGCGCTCGATGGAGGGTCATCGAGTCCGGCTGGTGCGGGTGACGTACCAGCCGGACTCGCGCGAAGCGACGCAGCCGGAGGACTGAGACGGCTCCGGTCGAGCCCTGATCCTCGACAGGTTGGGGCCACGGATGGCATGCTCGCGGCCGGTTCCCGAGGGATGCTTCTCCCCCGTTCGACCCTTGCGGTGGGGCGCCGCGCGACGGGCACGTGTCATGCGAGACCGGATGCGCCGACGGAGCGCGGACAGCGTGGTGGTAGAGCCATCCGATCGAGCGTCTTTCCGAGAAGAGTCGTGGCGCCCGGAGACGGGGCGGGCGCGATCCGATGGCTCTGCCGGTACGCTGAGGCGAGTTCGAGCGTGCCGACCTGGTGAGTTCGCCGGTGACGTGCCCTGTTCTTTCTGGGTGGGCGCCACTCCGCGTTGCTGACCGAGGGTCGCGTCTTGTGTGGAGTCGCTCGCGCTGCTACACTGCGGGTATCGATCGGCGGTTCGATCGAGTGCCCGACCCAGCGAGGTGCATCGTGCAGCAGCCCGGACGGACGATCGGGGGCGTTGCGCTCGTCCTGCTCGTGCTCGTCGTCGCGACGACGGTCCTCGTGCTGGTCGTCGAGCGCCGAGGCCCTCCACAGTATCCGCCGGACTCCCCGGAAGCAGCGGTCATGAGGTACATCGAAGCGTTGCGGCGCAACGACCCCGATCAGGTGCTCGCTTTGCTTTCGAGCGGAGCCCGACGCGTCCTGGAGCAGCGCGAACGGATCGAGCCCTACTACGATTTCAAGGCTGAACTCCGCGGTGCGAGCGAAAACTTGCAGACGGCTCGCGTGCGGATCGATGGAGTAGAGATTCGTGGTGACCGGGCAGTGGTGACGCTGTCGATCGAGCGGACTGGTGCAGGGCTCCAGCCGGGCTTCCCGTTTCCCATCGTCGATGGCGGTTCCTCTTCCTATCAGCGGAAACTCGTTCTGATCCGCGAGGACGGAGCGTGGAAGATCGACGAGCTCGCTTTCTATCTGTGAAGCCGGTGCGATCGGCAGGTGAGTCGGGGGAGCGCTGAACATGGCGATCGCTCGCCGGTTGTATCTCTACGGTATCGCCGCTGTTGCGCTCGCCGTCTGGGCGGTCGGCGCGGTGCGTCTCCTGCGGGAACTAGGAATGGCGCTGTGGGAACTGCTCGGGCGACCAGCGGTGATCGGGGATCCAGAGGCGTTCCGCGCTCGACTGAGTCTCAGCGTCGCGCTCCTGCTCGTCGGTTTTCCCATCTGGGCTGTGCACTGGTGGTTGGTCGAGCGTGCAGTGAGGATGGATGCGGCCGAGCAGCGGTCGGCGGTCCGTGCCGCGTTTCTCGCTGTCGTTCTGGCTGCGACGTTCGGATTTTGGCTGGCGAGCGTGGTGGAGCTCGTTCGCCTCGCGGTCCTCTGGCTACTCGGTGTCTCTGAACCAGCCGTCCTGAGCGTTCCCCGTGTGCTGGACGAGCTGGCGGTCTTGGCTGTGGCTGGGACTCTCTGGCTGGGGCACGCGCGACTCGCCCGGAAGGAACAGCGCGATCCGCAGCGAAGAGGAGTGGCGGATTGGTTACCGCGCCTGTACGGCTACGGTGCAGCTGCGACTGGGCTCGTCGTGCTCGTCGTCGCGATCGCGAATCTCTTGCGCACAGGACTCGATGCCGTGCTGCTTCCCGAGGCAGTTACCGGCACGCTCCGCTTCGCGCTGGCGAGTGCGATCGGTCTGCTGGTTGGGGGAATGGTCGCGTGGAGCGTCCACTGGGCCGAAGCGCTCAGTCTGGTGTCGGCCTCCTCTCCAGTGGCCGAGCGCGAGCTCCGCTCGCTCGTCCGCTGGACGTATCTCGGCTTCATCGTGTTCGTGAGCTTTTTGGCTGTGCTGGTCGCCTGTGCAGCTGTGCTGGACGACGTTCTGGCCTGGATGCTGGGAATCCCGGATGGAGAAATCCGTCAACGTGTGCGTCAGCTGCTCGATCCGGTGACGTGGCTGCTACCGGCTGCCGTCGTCTGGTTCTCGCACCGCCGCGTCATGCAACAGGACGCTGCCGTTCTGGCAGGACAGCCGAGCGCTGGGCCGGACTGGGCACGCGGGGTTTCCCGCTTTCTGGTCTACCTTTCTGCCTTCGCCAGTCTCGCCCTGGCGGTGCTCGGGCTCGGTGGGTTGGTCGGGCTGCTTCTCCAGGCGCTCATCGCTGCCTTGACGACCGGACCGTTGGGTACGTGGCGTCCCGACTTGGCATTTCAACTGCCTCCAGCAGTGGTCGGTGGCATCGCCTGGCTGGTGCTCTGGCGGAACGTGCTGGAGCGTTCGTTGCGGGAGCCGGAATCGGAGCGCACGAGTCTGAGTCGGCGCGTGTACCTGTACGGCACACTCGGCTTGAGTGTGTCGGTGATCTTGGGAACGGCCGGCTTCGTCCTCTACCAGCTCATCGGGCTCGTGCTCGGTGTCCGAGAAGGAGCCAGTGCCCTCGCGGAGGCTGCATCGCCTTTGGGGTTCACGCTGGTCGCGCTGGGGGTGCTGGTCTACCACGGGGCAGTGTTGCGCGCGGACGCGCGCGCAGCGGTTGCTCGGCCAGCGAGCCTGACTGTTCGGCTCGTCCTGCGTCTCCCGCCGGAAAGCGACGCGGAAGCGGTGGTACGCGAATTAGCCGATCATGTGCCACCAGGAGCGACGCTGGAGCGAGCGAACTGAAGTGGACGACCACGCTGGCGCTCGAGATCGCAGAGCGCGTGCAGCAGTGCGAGAGCGAGGAGCTCCCGGCGCTGGCGTCGTCCCCCAGTGAGGAGGGCGACGGTGCCACCTTCGTTGGGCGTCGAGGCCACGCCGAGTGCGTGGAGGGCGCTGGCGAGTTCTTCCCCATGCAGCACGCGTTCGGCGACTGCCGGTGGAAGAGCGAATCGCTCCGCGCCCCCGACACCCACGCAGCCGTCGCGGTCGACGACGACTGCCCAACTGACGACGTAGAGGCGCCCCAGCGGGCCAGCGGCCACACCCGACTCGAGCCCGATGCCGTAGTCGGCATCCGCGATAACGCGAGCAGCTCGGGCGCGAGCGAGCGCGCCAGCCACTGTCTCTTCGTCGCTGAGCGGTTGGGCGCGTACACCGCTCGGAACGATGAGGCAGTGCAACTCCCAATGTGACCAGAAATGAGGAGCGATCTCCTGAACCGCTGCTCGTTTCGCGGGCTGCTTCGAGCCGAGTGCCAACCGGATAGAAGGCGATGCCGTATGCATGGCTCAGGCGACCTCGCGTCGCAGCGTGGTCATGGCCAGAACGAGCATCAAAAGGGCAAAGCCGGTGAGGAAGGCGAGGTGAGGGAGGAGATCGTCGAGCCCGTGCCCGCGCAGCATGACGGCGCGGAGGGCATCGTTTGCCCAAGTGAGCGGGAGCACGCGGGCCACCCACTGGAGCGGACGCGGCAAGCTGGTAAGGGGCCAGATGATGCCGGAGAGGAGCCCCTGCAGCGAGATGACGAGCGGGATGAACTGGACGACCTGCAGCTCGGTGCGAGCGAAGGTCGAGAGGAAGATCCCGAGATTGACCGCACCGAGCGTGAGGAGCACGGTCAGGACGATGACCAGCCAGAGCGGGCCGACGGTGTGGATGCGCAAGACGTACACCGTGAAGAGGACAGTCAGGATCGACTGGATGAGTGCGTAAAAGGCGAACCCGAGCATGTAGCCGAGCACGATCTCCGCTCGGTCGAGCGGGGAGACGATGAGTCGTTCGATGCTTCCGTGAAGACGCTCGCGGAGAAACGAGACCGACGTCAGCAGGAACACGAAGAAAAAGGCGAAAAAGCCGATGAAGACCGGCGCGAACGTGTCGAGTTCGTCCAAAACCGGACTCCCGGTCACGTAGTCGATGCGGGGATGGAGCTGGCTACTGCCAGCATTCGTCGCCCGCAGCGCTGCCTGCATGAGCGCTTGGCTGACGACCGCACGCACGAGGCGCGCTTGTCCGGGTTGGGAACCGTCGAGGACGAGACGTACGGTCGGCCCTTCAGCATCCGGCTCGAGGAGGACGGCACCGGCGATCTGGCCAGCGCGGACACGGGCGATCGCCTCATCGGGTGGCAGCGGTTCGACACGGACTGGCAAAGTGGCGAGTTCACGAGCGATCGCTTCACCTCCTGGTGTGTCTGGCGAGCTGAGCGCGATCGTGGGAGTTCGCGCGCTGCCGCGGTAGATGTAGCCGAGGAGAGCCAGAACGACGAGTGGGGCGAGGAAGATGAGGGCGAGGGAACGGCGGTCGCGACGGATCTGGCGGATGATGCGGAGCGAGATGGCCAGGACGCGCTGGCAGCTCATCGCGCTGGCTCCACGGGAAGGAGCGGCTGGCCGGCCAGAACGAGGAAGGCGTCTTCCAGTGACTCCTGGCCAGTCGCGGCGCGCAGGGCAGCCGGCGTATCGCTCGCCAGCAGTCGGCCATCGCGCAGGAAGCCGAGGAGATCACAGCGTTCCGCTTCGTCCATGCTGTGGGTCGAAATGAGCAGCGTCGTGCCGGCCGAAGCGAAAGTGCGGAAGCGCTGCCAAAGCGCGCGTCGCAAGAGTGGGTCGAGTCCGATGGTCGGCTCGTCCAGAACGAGGAGATCGGGCTCATGGAGGAGCGCGATGGCCAAGGACGCGCGTTGCAGCATGCCGGTCGAGAAGCGATAGAGAGGATGATCGAGCCAAGCGAGCAGGTCGAGGTCAGTGGCGAGTTCGTCGATCCGCTGCTGGAGGCGTTGGCGTGGTACGCGATAGACCGCGCCGAAGAAAGCGAGATTTTCGCGCAGGCTCAGATCGGGATAGAGGGCCGGTGACTGTGGCATGTAGCCGATCCGTGCCGCGATCGTCCGATCGGGCATCGGTGTGCCGAAAACGAGCAGACGCCCCTCACTGGGGCGCAGCGCACCGACCACCATGCGGAGAAACGTCGTCTTGCCGGATCCACTCGGCCCGAGGAGACCGTAAATCACCCCACGGGGAATCACGACTGTCAGGCGGTCGATCGCCCGCAGCGGACCGAAGA
>NZ_JBRBZA010000023.1:0-29468 GCF_053493975.1 Thermomicrobium sp. | reverse complement strand
ACGGCTTGAAGTTCGCCCACCCCTTGAAGCTCAATACCTTCGTGATCGCCGCCGTCAACGTCGTCTTCCCATGATCTACATGCCCAATCGTCCCCACATTGACGTGCGGCTTCGTCCGCTCAAACCGCGGCTTGCTCATCGTGCGACCCCTTTCAGCAATTCGCTTCGACTCACGTCCGACCGTCTCACGCTCAACTCGACTTACCAGCCTTGGCCATCAATTCTTGCGCAATGCTCTCCGGCACCGGTGCGTAGTGATCGAATTCCATCGTGTAGGTTCCGCGCCCCTGTGTCATCGAGCGCAGATCGGTGGCGTACCCGAACATGGTCGCCAGCGGGACCATGGCGCGGATCACCTGAGCGCCCGCACGCATCTCCATTCCCTCGATGCGACCGCGACGCGCATTCAGGTCACCGATCACATCACCGGTGAACTCTTCCGGAACCACGACTTCGACACGCATGATCGGCTCGAGTATGACCGGATTGCCCCGGCGCACTCCCTCTTTCAGCGCCATGGATGCTGCGATCTTGAACGCCATCTCCGACGAGTCGACCTCGTGGTACGACCCATCGACCAGGACAGCTTTCAGGTCGATCACCGGGTACCCGGAGACGCCTCCACTCTGCATCGCCTCGCGGATTCCAGCTTCGACGGCAGGAATGTACTCTTTCGGAACGACGCCACCGACGATGCGGTCTTCGAAAACGAAGCCGCTCCCGCGTGGCAGTGGCTCCAGTTCCAACCACACATGGCCATACTGACCACGCCCGCCCGTCTGTCGGACAAAGCGACCCTCTACGCGAACCGGCCGCGTGATGGTCTCCTTGTACGCAACCTGCGGGCGCCCGATATTCGCCGCGACCTTGAACTCGCGTTGCATCCGATCGACGATCACTTCCAGGTGCAGCTCGCCCATTCCCGAAATGATCGTCTGCCCGCTTTCCGGATCAGTACGCACCTGGAAGGTCGGATCCTCCTCCGCCAGCCGTTGCAAGGCGATCGCCAGCTTGTCCTGATCAGCTCGCGTCTTCGGCTCCACGGCGACTGAGATGACCGGCTCAGGGAACTGGATCGGCTCGAGGAGAATCGGATGATCAGGATCGCACAGCGTGTCACCCGTAAACGTCTTTTTGAGCCCGATCACCGCGCAGATGTCACCAGCACCGATCCACTCCACTTCCTCGCGGTGGTTGGCATGCATCCGGAGCAAACGCGAGATGCGCTCTCGCTCCCCCTTGGTCGAGTTGTACACGTACGAACTACTGTGCAGTCGCCCCGAGTAAACGCGGACGTAGGTCAAACGCCCGACATGGGGATCCGACTGGATCTTGAACGCCAGCGCCGCAAACGGTGCCTCGTCGTCCGCCTCGCGGGTGATCTCTTCGCCGGTGACGGGGTGCGTCCCTTTGACGGGTGGAATGTCCAAGGGCGAAGGTAGGTAGTCGACGATGGCATCCAAGAGGAGCTGGACGCCCTTGTTCTTGAGCGCCGAACCGCAGAGAACCGGATACAACTGGCCGCGAATCGTGGCCGCCCGCAGCGCGCGCCGCAATTCCTCTGGAGTTGGCTCCTCCCCTTCCAGGTACCGGAGCATCAACTCCTCGTCCGTTTCGACAATCTGCTCGAGCAGCTTGTGTCGCCACTCCTGAGCCACTTCGACGTACTCGGGGGGAACCTCGCTGTCCTCGATATGCTGGCCCAAGTCGTCGTGGTAGATTTTCGCTCGGAACTCGATCAGATCGATGATGCCGCGAAACTCGGACTCCAACCCGATCGGCCATTGGATGGCGACCGGCTGAGCCCGCAATCGCTCGCGGATCATCTCGATCGCCCGGACATAGTTCGCTCCGACACGGTCGAGCTTATTGATGAAACAGATCCGCGGCACGCGGTATTTGTCCGCCTGCCGCCAGACCGTCTCCGACTGGGGCTCGACACCCTGCACGCCATCGAAGACGACGACACCGCCGTCGAGAACGCGGAGCGAACGCTCCACTTCGACCGTAAAGTCGACGTGGCCCGGTGTATCGATGATGTTGATACGGTGATCGCGCCAAAAGCAGGTCGTCGCCGCGGCAGTGATCGTGATACCGCGTTCCCGCTCCTGCACCATCCAGTCCATCGTCGCGGTTCCCTCGTGAACCTCACCGGGACGATGGACCTTCCCCGTGTAGAAGAGAATACGCTCGGTCGTCGTCGTCTTCCCCGCATCGATATGCGCGATAATACCGATATTGCGCGTACGCTGAAGCAGGACGCGCCTGGCTTCGGTCATCTGTGGTTGAACCGTACTCATCTCCCTCTGACCCCGTTCGTGCATCATCCTTTCTGAGGATTTACCACCGGTAGTGGGCGAACGCGCGGTTCGCCTCCGCCATGCGGTGCGTATCGTCCCGCTTCTTGATGGTCGCACCGGTGTTGTTGGCTGCATCGATAATCTCAGCAGCCAGCTTGTCGACGAACTTGTAACCGCTCCGGTTCCGCGCTGACTGAATGAGCCAGCGCATCGCGAGCGAGACGCGACGGTGCGGTTCCACCTGAACCGGAACCTGATAGGTCGCACCACCCACTCGACGCGGCTTGACCTCGAGCAGCGGCGAGGCATTGTGAATCGCTCGTTGGAACACCTCCAACGGGTGCTGCCCCGTGCGCTGCGCCACGATGTCCAGCGCCGAATAGACGATGCGTTCTGCAAGCGACTTCTTACCCCGCCTCATCACTTTGTTGATGAAGCGCTGCAAGAGTTCACTTCCGTATTTCGGATCGGGCGGGATGCTCCGCCGCTCGTACTTGGGCCGCCTCGGCATCGCTCGTCGCCTCCTTCTTCCGCACCTCGCTCGGCATGAGACAGACGAAGCCGGCAATCCTGGAGCGATCTCCCGATGCCGCGCTTCGTCTGCCGACAACCACCCAGCCTGGCACAGGCCAGCCGCCGCTGGACCTACTGCTTCGGCTTCTTGGTTCCGTACTTGGAGCGTCCCTGCCGGCGATTCTCGACGCCCTTCGCATCGAGTGCACCGCGCACGATGTGATAGCGCACGCCCGGCAGGTCCTTGACGCGCCCACCCCGCACGAGCACGACCGAGTGCTCCTGCAGGTTGTGACCCTCGCCAGGAATGTACGCCGTGACCTCGATTCCGTTCGTCAGCCGAACGCGGGCGATCTTGCGCAGCGCGGAGTTGGGCTTCTTCGGTGTCATCGTCCGCACTGCCACACAAACGCCACGCTTCTGCGGATTCCCCTTCGGCACTTGCCGAAGTTTACCCGCATTCCGCCCGACTCGGCTATAGACGAACTGGAGCGCCGGCGCCTTCGATTTCTTGCGCCGCCTCTCCCGCCCCTTGCGCACCAGCTGGTTGATCGTCGGCACCGTTCAGCCTCTCTCTCCGACCTGCGCCCATCGGTAGCGCATCGGCTACGCTGAACAATAACACACCCTCGTGACCCGAGATCCGGGTCACGAGGGTGTAGTGTACAGGAATCAGCCCGAATCGTCAAGCAGGTTGCCCTGTCTCAGCTTCCCCTGCCAGAAAACGACCCTCCTCGCCTCCGCTCACCGCTGGCTCACCACTGGCATCAGGTCGATCCGTTCCCGGCTGCGGCAAGGGCTCGCCACTCGGACCCAACCCGACCGCAGCCAGTCCCGCGAGAGTCGCCTCGTCCAGCGCGCTCAATGCGGCCTCACGCCGCTGCTTGCGCTCCCAGAAACCAGAACCAGCCGGAATCAGCTTTCCGATGATCACGTTCTCCTTCAGACCGCGCAGGTAATCGACCTTGCCCTGGATGGCTGCCTCGGTGAGAACCCGAGTCGTCTCCTGGAACGATGCCGCTGAAAGCCAACTTTCGGTAGCTAGCGATGCCTTGGTGATTCCCAAGAGAACCTGCTGAGCCGTTGCCGGCACCCCGCCCTGAGCGATCACTTCCTCGTTGATCCGCAGAAGCTGGGCGCGATCGAGCATCTCCCCAACCAGCAGATCAGTGTCACCCGGGTCGGTGACGGCAACTTTCCGCAGCATCTGCCGTATGATGACCTCGATATGTCGGTCATTGGTGATCACGCCCTGTGACTTGTAGACCTTCTGCACCTCGTCCAGGATGTAGCGCTGGACAGCATCCCGTCCGAGGGTATTCAGGAGTTCCTCCGGGCTCACGTTCCCGTCGGTCAGTTGTTGACCGGCCTTGACGCGCTCTCCGCTACTGACGAGGAGATGCGCTGTGGCCGTGAGGGGATATTCCTCTCGGCGTTGCTCCTCGCGACGAACGATCAGCTCGTCGCCGTCCACGAAGACTTCTCCGTCCATCGTGGCGACGATCGGCTCACCTTCTCCCTCGGCCGGCCGAGCCAACACCTGGCCTGCCGTGACCAGGTCGCCCGTGCCGACCAGCAGGACAAAGCCCTCTGGAACCCGATGCGTCTCGGTCTCCAGGCGTGCATCTTCCACGATCACCTTGCGCCCGAACTCGTCCTCGACGATCTGCACGACGCCATCGATCTTGGCGAGTACCGCTTTCCCCTTCGGCTCCCGGGCCTCGAAAAGCTCTTCGACGCGCGGTAGACCAGTCGTGATGTCCTCACCTGCTACGCCACCGGTGTGGAACGTCCGCATCGTGAGCTGCGTCCCCGGCTCACCGATGCTCTGCGCCGCGATGATGCCGACGGCCTCGCCCAGTTCGACGATCTGGCGTGTTGCCAAGTTCCGCCCATAGCACAGCCGGCACACGCCATAGTCCGCCGTGCAATAGAGTGGTGTCCGGATCATCACCGCTGTGATGCGGTGCGCCGGCTCCGACCGATCGAGCGACGCCACGATGTCCGCGACGACCGGCTCCGTGATCTCCTCGTTGCGTCGGACCAAAACGGTTCCCGTCGCCGGATCGATCAGGTCACGGGCTGCGACCCGGCCGAGGACACGGTCCGCGAACGTCTCGCGATCCGGCACATCCTCGAGGCGCACCCACATGCCGTCCTCGGTTCCACAATCGTCGATCGTGACGATCACGTCCTGCGCCACATCGACGAGTCGGCGTGTCAGGTAACCCGAGTCGGCCGTACGCAGCGCCGTATCCGCCAGACCCTTCCGCGCACCGTGGGTCGAGATGAAGTACTCGAGTACCGACAATCCCTCGCGGAAATTCGAGCGGATCGGCAACTCGATGATCTGTCCCTTGGGGTCGAGCATGAGCCCCCGCATGCCGGCCATCTGGCTGATCTGATTGATGTTCCCCTTGGCCCCCGACTTACTCATCATGTAGAGGCTGTTTTGCTCACCCAAGCTCCGCTCGACGACTTGCGCGAGCTCGTCACGCGCCTCGTTCCAGATCGACACCACCTCGCGGTGCCTCTCCGCATCGGTAATGAGACCGCGTCGATACTGACGATCGACTTCGGCCACGCGTTGCTCGGCTCGCGCGATGATTTCCGCCTTCTCCACCGGAATGTGCACGTCCGTGACGCCGATCGTGATGCCGCTCTTGGTGGCATAGTGGAAACCGAGATCCTTGATCCGATCAGCCAGCCGAGCGGTCTCATCGGCACCGAGGCGCGTGTAGCACGTGGCGATCAGCCGACGGAGCGCCTTGCGGTCCATGAGCTCGTTCCAAAAACCGAGTTCCTTCGGCAAAATCTCGTTGAACAAGACCCGCCCGACCGTCGTCTCGACGAGCTGTTCACCATGACCATCGACCTCCATCCGAACCCGGATCGGCGCTTGCAGGTCGACGGCACCGCTCTGGTAAGCGAGCACGACCTCGGCACGGTCGGCGAAGACCTTTCCCGCTCCTTTGGCATTCGGATCGGGCAAGGTCATCGCATAGCAGCCGAGAACGATATCCAACGTCGGTGCGATGACCGGTTCGCCATCCGAGGGGTCCAGCAGATTGCGCGTCGACAGCATCCGCTCGCGCGCCTCCCGCTGGGCTGCTGCCGACAGCGGGACGTGGACCGCCATCTGATCACCATCGAAGTCGGCATTGAAGGCCGCGCACACGAGCGGATGCAACTGAATGGCCGATCCCTCGATCAACTTGACTTCGAACGCTTGGATACCCAGGCGGTGCAGTGTCGGTGCCCGGTTGAGGAGAACGAGATAATTCTGGGTCACTTCCTCCAGGACATCCCAGACGCGTGGGTCCATCCGTTCGACCAGTCGCTTGGCTGCCTTGATGTTGTGGGCATGGCCGTGCACGACCAGCCGCTGCATCACGAATGGCTTGAAGAGCTCCAGTGCCATCCGCTTCGGCAATCCGCACTGGTGGAGCTTCAGGTCGGGCCCAACCACGATGACCGAGCGGCCCGAGTAATCCACGCGCTTGCCCAAGAGGTTCTGGCGGAACCGCCCCTGCTTCCCCTTGAGCATGTCGGAGAGACTCTTGAGTTTGTGCTTGCTCGTCCCAGAAACGACGCGCCCCCGCCGACCGTTGTCGATGAGCGCATCGACCGCTTCCTGTAGCATCCGCTTCTCGTTGCGGATGATGATGTCGGGCGCCCCGAGCTCCAACAGTCGCTTCAACCGATTGTTGCGATTGATGACCCGCCGGTAGAGATCGTTGAGGTCAGAGGTCGCAAAGCGCCCACCATCGAGTTGCACCATCGGCCGCAAGTCAGGCGGGATGACCGGCAAAACCGTCAGGAGCATCCATTCGGGTCGATTCCCGCTCTTGCGAAGCGCTTCCACGAGACGCAAGCGCTTCGCGATACGCTTCTGTCGCTGGCCAGTCGCCTGCGCCATCTCCGCGCGAAGCTGCGCCGAGAGCTGATCGAGGTCCATGCTCGAGACGACCTCGTAGACCGCCTCGGCACCCATCTTCGCCTCGAAGACTCCCGGAGCCAGGTCGACGAGGTCACGATACTGTTGCTCGGTCAGCACCTGGAGTTCGCGGATCTCCTGCACCTGGCGAATCAGCTCATCGGCTTCCGCTCGGAGATCCGCCTTCTGACGCTCGATCTCGCTCTGGAATGTCGCCAGTTGCTCAGCGATGCGCCCGGTCAGGAACTCCTGCTCCGCTTCGACCAGCGCCTGCTCGCCACTGACCGCGCTGCGTGCGTTGCGCTCAGCTTCGTTGACCGCCTCCTGTTCGGCCTCGTCCAAGCCAGCGAGATGCCGCTCCGACAGAATTTCTCCACGCGCAGCGATCAGGCGACCAGCGAACTCGATATCCTCTTCCGCCGGCGTTCCGAGCGCCTCCTGCAACCGTTCCCGCAACCCGGCAGCTTGGCGTCGAACGCGCTCGACTTCGCTCGCGACCCGCTCTCGCACCTCGCGTTCCAGCGCCTCTCGTCGATCCCGCAAAGCCAGCAGTTCCGTCCCCTGCGCCTCCTCCAACTCGCGACGCTTGGCCTCCAGTTGGCGATCCAACTCATCGAGCTCGGCCTGCAACTCCTGTCGGATGTTTTCGATCAGTTCCTGGCGCTTGGTCTCGTCGACACGGGTCACGAGATACGAGGCGAAGTACAGCACACGCTCCAGGTTGCGGGGAGTGATGTCGAGGAGCAGCCCGAGCCGACTGGGCGTCCCCTTCACATACCAGATGTGCGCGACCGGCGCAGCGAGTTCGATGTGCCCCATCCGCTCGCGCCGAACCTTGGAGCGGGTGACCTCGACTCCGCATTTGTCACAGATCGTCCCCGCGTACCGCTGCCGCTTGTACTTCCCACAGTAGCATTCGAAATCCTTGGTCGGACCGAAAATCCGCTCGCAAAAGAGTCCACCATGCTCGGGCTTGAGCGTGCGATAGTTGATCGTCTCTGGTTTGGTCACCTCCCCGTACGACCAACTCCGGATCGCCTCCGGCGAGGCCAATCCGATCCGGATCGCTTCGAAGTGATTGACATCGATCGCTTTTCGTGTCTCGCGCTGGCGTGCGACGGTGCTCATGCGCACTCACCCCTCATGTCACTCTTCCGTGCGCTCGAAGCCGCTCAGGTTGATCCGATCGAGCTGCGAGAGAATCTCGCGCTCTCGGCTGTGGTCTTCACCGAACTCGATCGGCTCTTCGTCTTCGTTCAAGACCTCGACTGAAAGCCCGAGGCTACGCAGCTCTTTGACTAACACTTTGAACGATTCCGGCACACCGGCTTCGACGATCGGCTCCCCTTTGACGATGGCCTCGTAGGTCTTGACGCGCCCGACGACATCGTCCGACTTGACCGTCAACATCTCCTGCAGCGTGTGTGCCGCGCCGTATGCCTCCAGCGCCCAGACCTCCATTTCCCCGAAGCGCTGGCCACCGAACTGCGCCTTGCCGCCGAGCGGCTGCTGCGTCACCAGCGAATAGGGACCGGTCGATCGTGCGTGAATCTTGTCCTCGACCAGGTGAACGAGCTTCATCATGTAGATGATGCCGACCGTGACTGGACGATCGAACTTCTCGCCGGTTCGCCCGTCATACAATTCGACCTTCCCATCCTCAGGCAAACCCGCTTTGCGCAAGAGTTCGCGGATTTCTTCCTCCTTGGCACCGTCGAAGACCGGGCTCGCGACCTTGATGCCGAGTGTATGAGCTGCCCAACCGAGATGTGTCTCGAGAATCTGACCCAAATTCATGCGCGAAGGGACGCCGATCGGATTGAGGATGATGTCGACCGGTGTTCCATCCGGCAAGTACGGCATGTCCTCGATCGGCACGATGCGCGAGACCACCCCTTTGTTGCCGTGCCGACCAGCCATCTTGTCGCCCTCGGAAATCTTCCGTTTCTGGGCGATGAAAACGCGAACCATCTCGTTGACGCCGGCTGGCAGCTCGACGCCGCTCTCGTCATCGCGCCGGAACCGCTTGACGTCGATGACGATCCCGTGCACGCCATGGGGCACGCGCAAGCTCGTATCCTTGACGTCCCGCGCCCGCTCGCCGAAGATGGCGCGCAGCAAGCGCTCCTCCGCCGACAGTTCCGTTTCGCCCCGCGGCGTGACCTTACCCACGAGAATGTCATTGGGACCGACCTGCGCACCGATCCGGATGATCCCGTCGGCATCGAGATTGCGCAGGCTGTCCTCACCCACATTCGGAATGTCGCGTGTGATCTCCTCCGGTCCCAACTTGGTATCGCGGGCCTCGCACTCGTACTTCTCGATGTGGATCGAGGTATACACGTCTTCGCGGACCAGTCGCTCACTGATGAGGATCGCATCCTCGAAGTTTCCACCCTCCCACGACATGAAAGCGACGAGGACATTTTGTCCGAGCGCGAGTTCGCCGTTTTCCGTGCTCGAGCTGTCGGCGATCACGTCGCCTGCCTCGATCCGCTGCCCCTTCTGCACGATCGGGCGCTGATTGATACACGTATCCTGGTTCGACCGGACGAACTTCCGCAGCTCGTAAACCCGCTCGTTGCCGTCATCCTCCAACACGACGATGCGGCGCGCCGTGACCGATTTGACGATGCCTCCCTTCTGCGCGACCACGACCTGACCTGAATCGCGCGCTGCCTGGTACTCCACACCGGTTCCGACGATCGGGGCGCGCGGACGCAGCAGGGGCACTGCTTGCCGCTGCATGTTGGCACCCATGAGCGCGCGGTTCGCATCGTCGTGCTCGAGGAACGGGATCAAGGACGCCGAGACCGAGACCACTTGCTTCGGCGAGACGTCCATGTAATCGACTTTCTCGGGAACCTCCAACACGAACTTGCCCGCGCGCCGCGCCTCGACCCGGCTAGCCACGAACCGCATGCCCTCATCGAGGGGAGTATTCGCTTGCGCGATTGTAAAATGTTCCTCCTGATCGGCCGTGAGATAGTCGACCTCGTCGCTCACGAACGGCTGGACATCGACGCGTGCGACCCCAGCCGCGATCAACCGGTCGCACAGCCCCCGGTCGACCGTCGTGCCGCGGCCCGCGAGCAACTCACCTGTGGCCGGATCGACGACATCGGTGCGAAGAATTTGGCCGATGAGAAGATCCGCCTGGCTCGGCAACTCGATTTGCCGGTAAACCCGGCGATAGGGTGCCGTGATGAAGCCGTACTCGTTGACCTTCGCATAGGTCGCCAACGACGTGATCAATCCGATGTTCGGGCCTTCTGGAGTTTCGATCGGGCAGATCCGTCCGTAATGCGAGTCGTGGACGTCGCGCACCTCGAAGCCTGCCCGCTCGCGATTGAGCCCTCCCGGACCGAGCGCCGAAACGCGACGCTTGTGCGTGAGCTCAGCGAGCGGATTGGTCTGATCCATGAACTGCGAGAGCTGGCTTCCCGCGAAAAACTCGCGGATGGCGGCACGCAACGGCCGAGTGCTGCTGATCAGGCTTGCAGGGGTCGCAGTGTCGATATCGACGATCGTCATCCGCTCGCGGATCCCGCGCTCCAGGCGCTGGAGTCCGGTCCGCAAATGCAACTGAATCAGTTCACCGACTGTGCGCACGCGCCGGTTGCCCAGGTGATCGATGTCATCCGGTCGATCGAGTCCTCGATTGACGAGGATCATGGTCCGCACCAGCGCAGCCAAGTCCTCGCGCGTGAGAACCCGCACGTCAGCAGGCGTTTCCAGCCCCAGCCGCTTGTTCAGCTTGTACCGACCGACTTTGCCGAGATCGTAGGTACGCGGATTGAAAAAGAGGCGTTCGATGAGCGCGGCAGCGTTCTCCCGCGTCGGCGGATCCCCTGGGCGCAAGGTCTTGTAGATCTCCATTTGAGCTTCTTCGCGGCTCTTCGTTCGATCTCGCTCGATCGTCGCCGCGATGTAGCGATGATCGGGATCGGTATCGACATCCGCAAACAGCTCGAACAAGTCCTCATCGCGCCCATAACCGACCGCACGGAGAAGGACCGTTACCGGAATCTTGCGCTTGCGATCGATCTTGACCGACAAGACATCGCGATTGGAGGTCTCGAACTCGAGCCATGCTCCTCGAGTCGGAATCAGTTTGGCCATGCACAGCTGCCGACCGGTAGCCGGGTCAGGCTCGAGTTCGAAGTACGCTCCCGGCGAGCGAACGAGTTGGGAGACGACGACGCGCTCCGCCCCATTGATGACGAAGGTCCCGGTCTCCGTCATCATCGGAAAGTCGTCGATATAGATATCGCTCTCCTTGACCTCACCAGTGTCGCGGATGACGAGCCGAACGCGAAAATACAGCGGAGCGGCATACGTCATGTCGCGCTCGCGACAAATCTCCGGAGTGTAGCGTGGCCTTTCGAACCAGTGGCGCAGAAAGTGGACTTCGAGCTTCTGGTTGTAGTCGATGATGGGCGAAAACTCCTCGAGGAGTTCTCGCAATCCTTCAGTCTTGAACCACTCGAACGACTTGAGCTGCAGCTCGATGAGGTTCGGCATTTCTAGTACGGTCGGAATGCGGGCGAACGAAACGCGCCCGACCCCGAGATTCGACCGTACCTGGCGAACTGCGGACGATGGCATCGCGGTCGCCCCTGTCGTCACAGTCATCCTTCTCCCTATCCTCTTGCTGGACGCTCGAATGAACAGTTACTCGGGGATACGTCACGAACTACGTAGCCGTCGAGACCTCACGGCACGAAGCGCGCGACGCGCGACGGAAAAACGCAGAGCCAAGCGGACACTGCCGCTCGGCCTCACTGGTTGCGCTCTGCATTGAGCTCCACGCCGCCTCATGCGTGCGCGTCACCTCTTCGCAAACGCCTAGCTTATCACGGACGCTGCCACGCTGTCAACCCCATCCCATCGTTGCACGAAAGCGATTGCCACATTCGAGGACGCTCCGACACGTTGCGCTCCAGAACCGGAGGAGTGGAGAGCGGCGACCCCTTTGGGTTTGGGTTCCGACGTCGCTCGATCGCACGACCGACTTGTGGCGGCGTGTCGATCCCTCGACATGACGGACCGTTTGCAGGACGATTCGGCACGCGAGCGAAGGTTGCCGACACGCCACTGTGCACACGTCCGTCTCACACATCGACCTCCCTTCTCACGAGAAGGGAAAGGGACTGCTCACTGAATGGTCGCACGAGACGCACCCTTGCACGGCCGAGGCGGAACGTGCTACAGTTCTTGCAGCGTAACGAGCGCCCGTAGCTCAATGGATAGAGCGTTTGCCTCCGGAGCAAAAGGTTGCAGGTTCGAGTCCTGCCGGGCGCACCAGGTGAACCGATCTCTCCACTACCAACGATGGCTGTGCTCGGAAATTTCCCATTCGGCGCGGAGAAGATCGCGACGGCGGCGACGCATCCGCACGAGCCGGTACCAGAAGGTGATGGGACCCCACACGAGAAGAACGAGTCCCGCGACCCAGGCAACATGGTTCAGCGCTAAGTACCAGACGGTCGGCCACTGTGCGGAAAAGAGGATCGCCAGCAGGATCGTCCAAAGCTTGAAACCGACCACGATCCCGCCGAACCACCATGCCATTTGGCGCCAAGCGTTTCGCTCTTCCATATCGCCAGTGTACTCCCTCATCGCTTCGCGCGCCACCGCTTTCCTCCGGGTCTACAGCGCTCTACACTGTCCGTACGACCTTGCTATACTGCCATTGCCACCTGGTCGTCGAGCTGCCACGCTTCGCGATGCTGTTCCGTCTGGCGCCTCGCGCGTACGCCAGTTCGATGGCCCGCAACGGAGTGGCACACTGATGAGAGCGAAAGGAGCAAGGCGATGTTCCGACGCGAGCCGCGCGACCCCTTGGAACGCCAGCTGTCGCAATTTCGCCAACAACTGGAGCAGACGACTGCCGACGAGGAACTGGCCCTGGACGAGGATCTGCTGCCCCGACCCACCACTGAATCATCTGCACCGTCTCCCCGAACCAGCGTGTGGCAGCCCCCGGAGCCTCCGGCTCGCCAATCGGCTACCCCGGATCGCATCCTGAGTATCGTTGCAGCCAACGCACGTTGGCAAGGAACGCTCCAAACAGAGGGATCCGTGGTCGTTCACGGGCACATCGAGGGGACGATTCAGGCTGCCCATGACATCACCATCGCCGAGGGCGCGACGGTGCGAGCAGACATTTCAGCTCAGCAGGTGATCGTGCACGGGTCAGTGCAGGGACGCATCGATGCCCGAGGTCGACTGGAAATCCATCCGGGAGGTGAGGTCGTCGGTGAGGTTTCCGCTCCATCCCTCGTTGTCCACGAGGGCGCACGCCTCTCCGGCAAATTGAAGATGGGTGTAACGGAGTCGACCGACTCCGCGCAAAGTCCCGGAGGGTCTCGATGATCGAGGATCGGACCGGTTCCCCCATGCGCCCGATCGAAAGTCTCACGCTCATCGATCGTTACACCACGGTCGAAGGGACACTCTTGTCGTCCCGGGACATCCGCATCGAAGGGGAACTTCGCGGCACGCTCCAGTGCGAAGGAGTAGTACACGTCGCCGAGGGCGGACGAGTCGACGCCACTGTCGAAGCTGCCGCGCTCACCGTCGCTGGTCAGCTTCGCGGCTCGATCACCTGTCGAGGCAAACTGCATATTCTGCGAACCGGTCGGGTGACCGGTTCCATCACGACTACCTCGCTCGTGATCGAGGAAGGCGGTCGCTGCGAGGGAGAACTCGCGATGGGGAGTACGCTTGGTGGTGCATCGCTTCCGCGCGCCGACCAGGAACACGTCAGCACGCTATTCACCGAGTCGGTATCGCACACCGCGGAGAGCACTGCATCGTAGCGTCGGCAGGATTGCCGGTATACTCGACCTGTGCCCCGACGCGGGGTGTGCATAAACATGGAGTGAAAACGGGACGATGACGATCGAAAGAAAGTGTGGAACGTGTAAGTACTTCGAGCCCGCACCGCTGTGGCGCAAGGGTTGGTGCCGCCACCCGCTCCTGTATGCCCCCCATCAGAGCCATCTCGTGAGCGAAGACGATCTCGATTGCGACCGCGGCATGACGAACTACTGGGAGCCGGCGGAGCAACCAGTTCGTGAGCGACCGGAAGAGGCGACGCACGAGTATCGGGTGATCCAAGTTGGCGATAGTCGGGGAGAGGAAGGGAGAAGTGGCTGGACGGGTCGAGAGCGAGAGCGAGGGCCAACGATGAGTTTTTACCGTGATGAGCCGCCCGATCGCGATCCTGAAGCTGAAGAGCCGACGATCCCGCCCTTTGCGAATCGGCCACCGACGAGTACCCCGTTCGGGCCCCAACACTCGTACACCTATCGCACGGACGAGCGATATTGGACAGACTACTTGCGTGTCGCCGCACCAGTGCTTGGTATCATCCTCATGCTCGGGCTTGCCTGGTTCTGGATCAACCAGTTTCTCAACCGGGGCGAAGTCGTCCCCACTGTTACACCCCAAGTAATCACCGGTCCTACTCCCACTCCCCAAGGGACACCCGTGGGGCTCATCGCGGTGACTCCTGCTGCCACGAGCCAGACCCCCACCCGCGCCGCATCGCCAACGCCGCGAACGACGATCGGGCCTGGAGCGACCGTCGTCGTCGCCAATACGGGTGGCGCCGGCGTGAACTTCCGTTCCGCGCCGAGCACCAGTGCCGACGTCATCGAGCGGCTTCCCGAGGGAACCGAACTGACAGTCGTCGGCGAGTCAGTGACTGCCGACGGCTACGTTTGGTGGCCAGTCAAGTACCAGGATCAGACCGGATACGTCGTGGCTGACTACCTCGAGTTGGCGAAGCCGTAATCGAGGCCGAGGCGTGTTATACTCCTGATGCCGGCCGCTGCGCCGGACGAAGCACGTACCTGGACCGTGCCCGGTGTGCTGGTAGGGATAACGACCCTCCAGTTCCAGCGCGGGTCGAAGGGTGCGGATGACGAACACCGGTCCATGTAAAAGGAGTGGGAACGTGTCCATCGCCGAACACGAAACAGAACAGATCCCCTTGAAAGCCCTTCTCGAAGCCGGTGTGCACTTCGGGCACCAGAGCAAGCGCTGGAACCCGAAGATGCGACCGTACATCTTCGGTGAGCGCAACGGCATCCATATCATCGATCTCCGCCAAACGGTGAGGCTGTTGGCTGAAGCCGAGGCGTTCGCTCGTAATCTCGCTGCTCGCGGCGGTGTCTTCGTCTTCGTCGGCACCAAGAAGCAAGCACAGGAGATCATCCGGAGCGAAGCCGAGCGCTGTGGTATGTATTCGGTCACGGAACGCTGGCTGGGAGGGACACTGACGAACTTCGTGACCATCCGCCAGCGACTGCGCTACCTCGTTCAGCTCGAAGAAGAGGTGCGCAATCCCAACTTCGCTCTTCTTCCCAAAAAGGAACAAATGCGCAAGCTTCGCGAACTCGCTAAGCTCGAGCGAACGCTGGGCGGTCTGCGCGGTCTGTCGCGCCTTCCGGACGCTCTCTATGTGGTCGACCCCAAGCGTGAAGCGATCGCCGTCGCCGAGGCGCGTCGACTCGGTATACCGATCATCGCGATGGTCGACACCAACTGTGACCCGGATGTGATCGACTATGTCATCCCAGCAAATGACGACGCGATCCGTTCTATTCGCTTGATCACCGGTCGCATCGCTGACGCCATCCTCGCTGGTCGCACGATGTACGAAACCGAAGTGGGTGCCGGCGAACAAGTCGCGATCGAAGAAGGAGAACTGCCCACATACGAACTGTTCGACGAAGAGTACGTGGAACTGCAGGAAGAACTCGACGAAGAGATCGAAGAAGAGGAGCAAGGATCGCTCGAAGCACGCTTGCCCAAGCACAAGTACTGATCACTCGGCAGTGAGGGATGCCGGCACAGTCGTGCCGGCCAGTTTGTGCCTGACGAGCAGAGACTGAAGGAGGGACCGGTGACGATCACGACGGCGATGATCAAAGAACTGCGCGAACGAACCGGCGCGGGAATCATGGACGCCAAGCGTGCGCTCGAGGAGGCTGGTGGCGACATGGAACGAGCAGCCGAGATCCTGCGCCAACAAGGACTCGCCCGCGCTGCTCGCAAAGCTGGTCGCGCGACCGGCCAGGGGCTCGTGCACGCCTATATCCACGGTGGTGGACGGATCGGGGCACTGATCGAGGTCAACTGCGAGACTGATTTCGTTGCCCGAACTGACATTTTCAAGCAATTGGTGCACGATTTGGCGATGCAGGTCGCTGCGACCGCTCCTCGCTATGTGTCTGTCGAGGACGTCCCACCGGATATCCTGCAAGAGGGCATTCAGGAAGCTGGATCACGCGACAAGTTTCTCCAGCAAGTCGTCCTCCTCGCCCAGCCGTTCATCAAAGACCCCTCGAAGACAGTGGAGGAGGTCATCCAGGAAGCTATCGCACGGCTAGGTGAGAATATCCGCGTGCGACGCTTCGCGCGCTTTGAACTCGGTAGCGATGAGGCATGACGCGGGCGAGTGAAGCGAACACACGACCTCGATACCACCGAGTGCTTCTCAAAGTCTCCGGTGAAGCGCTGATGGGAGAGGAAGGTTACGGTATCGACCCCTCAGTAGTGGCGCGGCTCGCCGAGGAGATCGCGCGAGTGGCTGCGCGCGGCATCCAGGTAGCCATCGTCGTCGGCGGTGGGAATATCTGGCGCGGCCTTGCCGCCAGTGCCCGCGGCATGGATCGGGCAACTGCTGATTACATGGGCATGCTCGCGACGATCATCAATGCCCTGGCTCTGCAGGATGCACTCGAGCGCCAAGGCGTACCGACACGGGTGCAAACAGCGATCGAGATGCATCAGGTTGCAGAGCCGTACATCCGCCGCCGCGCCATTCGTCACATGGAGAAGGGGCGGATCGTCATCCTCGCAGGCGGAACAGGGAATCCCTACTTCACCACCGATACAGCAGCCGCACTGCGTGCTGTCGAACTCAATTGCGACGTTTTGTTGATGGGAAAATATCGGGTCGACGGCGTGTACGACGACGATCCGCGCCGGAATCCGCGGGCACGGAAGTATCGGGTGATCAGCCATCAAGAGGCACTCGAGCGGAATCTGCGCGTCATGGATCAATCTGCACTCGCTCTTTGCCGCGAAAACGATCTCCCGGTGATCGTCTTTGACCTTCTCACACCAGGTAATATAGAGAAAGCAGCGCTCGGTCACGAGGTCGGTACGCTCGTCTATTCCGGTGTCACGTCCTACGCCTGAACGAGCGGTCGGTCATCGGAAGGAGTGATCGCGATGATCGACGAAATCTTGCGCGACGCCGAACAACGCATGAAGAAAAGCATCGAGCTGCTCCGGCAAGAGTTAGCCGGTATTCGCGCCGGACGAGCTGCACCGAGTTTGCTCGAGCACCTCGAGGTGAACTACTACGGAACCCCGACGCCGCTCAACCAACTCGCGACGATCAGCGCGCCGGAAGCTCGCCTGCTGGTCGTTCAGGTATGGGATCGCAATGCGGTCAGTGCAGTGGAAAAGGCCATTCGCCAGTCCGAACTCGGCCTCAACCCGTCCGTCGACGGACAGACATTGCGCATCCAGTTGCCTCCCTTGACGGAGGAGCGCCGACGACAACTCGTCAAACTCGTCCATGAAGAGGTGGAGGAAACGAAGGTCGCGATCCGGAACATTCGTCGCGACGCACTCGCTGACATCAAGGATCTCCTCAAGAACAAGGAGATCAGCGAGGATGACGAGCGACGAGCCGAGCAACGGCTCCAAGAACTCACCAACCGCTACATCGCAGAAGCCGACAAGCTCGGAAAGCAGAAAGAACATGACATTCTCGAAATCTGAGCGGTCACTGACTTCTGACCATCACGAATCCGTATGCTCAGATCGTGTGCCCGTCCATGTCGCCATGATCATGGACGGGAACGGTCGCTGGGCTACCCAGCGTGGTCTTCCCCGGTTGGCTGGTCACCGCGCGGGCACGGAGAATATCCGACCCATAACCTTCAAGGCGGCTGAACTGGGAATCCGTTATCTGACTTTGTGGGCCTTTTCCACCGAGAATTGGCGACGGCCCCGTGATGAAGTCGAAGGACTCATGCAGATCTTGAGCGAGGTCATCGAGCGGGAGACGGAGGAACTGCACCGCCACGGGGCACAACTCCGTCATATCGGTAGTCTCGAGGGGCTCTCACCTTCGCTCCAACGGCAGATTCACGAGGCGATCGAGCTCACGAAACACAACGACCGGATCGTCTTGACGATCGCTTTCAACTACGGTGGACGCGCCGAACTCGTTCAAGCGATTCGCCGAATCGTCGCAGAGGGTAT
Organism: Thermomicrobium sp.; assembly: GCF_053493975.1. NCBI lineage: Bacteria > Pseudomonadati > Thermomicrobiota > Thermomicrobia > Thermomicrobiales > Thermomicrobiaceae > Thermomicrobium > Thermomicrobium sp. Next base: position 11,423 of record NZ_JBRBZA010000023.1, on the reverse strand, counting down.
TCCTGCCGAAGCGATCGACGAAGCGACCGTCGAGCGGTATCTCGACACCGCGGGTATGCCCGATCCAGATCTCATCATCCGCACGTCCGGCGAACTGCGAACCAGTAACTTCTTGCTTTGGCAAGCAGCATACGCCGAATATTATTTCACCCCAACGCTCTGGCCCGACTTCACACCCGAGGAATTCGAGCGAGCGGTTCGTGACTTTCAGCGGCGCGAACGTCGCTTCGGCGGGCTGCAGTCAGCCCCCGTATCACTGACGGCCACGGACCCGTGCGCCAGCGCACCCTGAGTGCCGTTTTCGTCGTCCTAGTCACAGTCGTGCCTGCTGTCCTGGGCACGGTGAGCTTGCTCGCTCTCCTCCTCGTCGTGACGGTCCAGGCAGCACGGGAACTGTCGCGCGGCTTCTCCCGCAGCCTTCCTCTTTCCGTCTCCTCCGCGAGTGTGACGATACCAGCTGCCATCCTTCTCATCGTCACCTTTTTCACGACATCGGGTACGCTCCTCCTTGCCGTCAGTGTCCTCGCTCTGTTCCTCCCACTCGCCTGGTATGCCCGCGTCGATGACCTGCAGCGAGGGCTTCGCGCCGCACTGACGGCATCGTTCGCAGCCCTCTACCTCGGCCTCCCACTCGCGTCGGCGCTCGCTCTTCGCTCTCTCGAGGGCGAGATGACGAGTGTGTGGATCCGCGCACTCGCACGAACTGCTGGCAACGAGCAGACTGCCCTCGGGCTGGCATGGATCGGCTGGGTGATCAGCATCACCTGGCTCACGGACACGAGTGCCTATCTGGTCGGTGCACGCTGGGGACGCCACAAGCTCACGCCACGCTTGAGCCCTGGAAAGACGCGCGAAGGCGCGCTGGCTGGGCTCCTTACCGGCGCCGTAGTCGGCGCACTCGGCCCGTCGATCTTCGGGCTGCCGTTCACCGCCTGGTTCGGTGCTCTCGCGGGCACAGTACTTGCCGGGCTCGCCGAACTTGGGGATCTGGCTGAGTCGTTTCTGAAACGTGGTCTCGGGCTCAAAGACTTCGGAACCACTATCCCCGGACACGGTGGGGTGCTCGATCGCATCGACGCGCTACTGGTCACGATTCCCGCCACCCTGCTCCTTGCTACACTCCTGGGTGGGGGGCACACATGAGACTCGGTGTGAGTCTACTCGGCTCGACAGGATCGATTGGACGCCAGACTCTGGAGGTGATCGCGGCGCATCCTGACCGTTTCCGGATCGTCGCACTGGCCGCTCGTAGCCAGGTCGATGTGCTCCAACAGCAGGTACGGATCTTCCGTCCCGAGCTCGTCGCGATCGCGCAGGAATCTTACGGCACCTCCTTTCCGGACACCCGCGTCGTGAGCGGCCCGGCTGGGCTGGTGGAAGCCGCAACCTATGAAGCAGCGGACATCGTCGTGATCGCCCTCTCGGGCAACAGCGCTATCGAGCCGACGCTCGCCGCAGCGGCAGCTGGCAAGACACTCGCCCTCGCCAACAAAGAGAGCGTCGTCTGCGCCGGCCCGCTACTCCGCGACATCCAGTCGCGAACTGGCTGCCAGTTGCGGCCAGTCGATAGCGAGCACAGCGCCCTCTGGCAGCTGCTGCAGTTACCCCATCGACCAGCGGAAATCGCTCGCGTTATCCTCACTGCATCGGGTGGGCCGTTTCGCGACCGACCGATCGAATACCTGAACCAAGTGACACCGGATGAGGCACTCGCTCACCCGACTTGGCGGATGGGCCCGAAGATTACCATCGATTCAGCGACCCTCTTGAACAAGGGGCTCGAGCTGATCGAGGCACACTGGCTTTTCGATCTGCCGTTCGAGCTCTTGGACGTCGTGATCCACCCGCAGAGCATCGTGCATGCGCTGCTAGCGTTCGTGGATGGGACAACCGTCGCGCATGCAGCCTATCCAGATATGCGCCTGCCCATTCAACACGCACTCTTCTATCCAGAGCGCGTCGCGAGCACGGTTCCTCCACTCGATCTCGCACGGATCGGCCTGCTCGAATTCTTCGCCCCTGATACCGAGCGATTTCCCGCGCTCCCGTTAGCCCGCGAAGTCGGCATCGCCGGTCGCACCTATCCGACTGTTCTCTGCGCAGCAGATGAGGTCGCAGTCGAGGCCTTTCTCGCCGGCCAAATCCCCTTCACGGAAATCGTTCCGCTGATCCGCAATGTCCTCGATCGTCACCAGCCAGCCAGCGAACCACTAACATTGGAAGCCATTCTCGCTGCTGATCGCTGGGCTCGCACTGTAGCCCGCGAACTTCTCGAGCGCACGATCCGTCACGCTTGAAACTGCTCCGTTGCGCGAGCGAAGGCGAGGACGACCACTGCCGATGCGCCCGCCTGTACGAGTGCAGTCGTCGCAGCGGCCACTGTCGCGCCCGTTGTGATCGTATCGTCGATCAGCAACACCGTGCCTTGCAGCGGAGACCCCGACCAGACGAAAGCACCAGCGACATTTGTCCACCGTTGCGAGCGAGTCCGACCGACTTGAGAGGCGGTGTCTCGAATTCGCTCGAGTCGATCATGAATGGGAATGTCCAGTTGGCCAGCGACCGCTTTTGCCAGTAACGCGCTTTGATTGAATCCGCGCTCACGCCAACGCAGCGGGTGAAGGGGTATCGGTACGACGCAGGTCAACTCGCATCGCCACGGTGCGACGATTTCTGGGCTGACCCGCCCCAATTCGCTCGCAAGCTCTTCCATCCGGCGGCGCTCGCCACGGTACTTGGCGCGATGCAAGGCGGCACGAACCGGTCCTCGATAGACGTACAACGCTCGTGCGGCGATGAGTGCTGCGGGCCAGTCGGCGCAATCGACGCACACTGCACAGGGTTTCGGCACGAGACCATCACAACGGACACAACGGGGGTGGCAATCCGCAACCCGGACCAGACTCCGCCGGCACTCCGAACACCACCACGCTCCAGGCCACCCACATCCGCCGCAGGTCGGCAGGAAAAACCAACGTTCCAAGCAATCGCGAAGCGCCACTAGAACGGCGCGGTGACCGAATTGTCTTGCCACGACACTGCTTTCCCATCGGCTCGGCGAAGACCCAACCTGCGTCCTGGCACTAATCCGAACTTGCGAGCGGTTCCAGCAGGCAATTCTATGACGATTTGACTTCTCCGACAGATCGGACCGATTCGCTGTGGTCGCACATTTTCGACGACACGTTGTACTGTTCCCCGGTGATCGAGAAACAGGACATCGATCGGAAAGCGCATCCCAATGGTGTGGATCGCCGAGCACGGACGAAGCACGAGTGCCTGATCAGCGCAGAACTCCTTGCGTCCGATCAAGCCGCGGAGCCGGCTCCACCAACTGGCAGCGAGCTCTGCCCGTTCAGCGATGCAGCGGCCACTCTCCACCTCAATAAGCCGCCATTCTGCGCTCTGGGTCATCCCGCTTCTCCTCGCTTTCCCTGCTACCATGGTGCTTCGGGCGGATACTCGATGACGGACAGGAGACTGACGACACAACTCCCGCGCTTCGGAATCGCTCTCCTCCTCGTCTTTATCGGCTTCCTCACACTCGCTCAACACGCCTTTGCTCACGCTGTCCTGCTGTCAGCCGACCCAGCACCGAATTCCCTCCTCGATCGTCCGCCGAGAGAGGTCACCTTGACCTTTTCGGAGCCGATTACATTGATCGGCTCTGGAGTGACGATCGTCACCCCCGACGGTCGGACGATCCGTACCCCTGCTGTCGAGACCAGCGCGGAGGGCACCGTTTTGCGATTTCCCTGGGATCAAAACCTTTCGCAGGAGGGGACATACCTCGTCCGGTACCGAGTGCTGGGACGCGACGGTCACCTGATCGCTGGCCATTCTGTCTTTTCTATCGGTCGTGTGACTGAACCCTCGCCCGTCTCGGCATCTGGCTCTGCGCAACCGATTCTAGAAGCTCTGGCGCGCTGGCTTCACCTCTTGGGTCTCGTGCTCGTCGCCGGAAGCGTGACCATCGGACTTCTCGGACGCGGTATGCACGAAATCGAGTCGATCGCTCGACGGCTTATCCGGATCGCTCACCGCGGACTGCTGCTCATCATGCTGGCCAGCTTCCTCCTGCTTGCAGCACTGTTCGCGCCACCGCCGAACATGGCAGACCCGCTCGTGCTGCGTTCGATCGTCACCACACCGACCGGCCAGCTCTGGTCAGTCAGCATCGTCGTTGCACTCGCCGGTTATCTCTTCCTCCTCGCGAGATTCACGGTCAGCAGCGCCTTGGGCTCGCTCCTGCTGCTCGGACTGGCGCTCGCGGTACTGCGTGCCGCCGCTGGCCACGCCGCCACGAGTACCTATCCCCTCGTCAGTGTCGCTCTTGCAACGATTCATCTGGCTAGTGCCGCGGTGCTCGCTGGGGGTACTTTAGTCGGACTCTCTCTCGCACGCCCTCTTCTCAGGGCTTCCGATCGCTCGCGTGCAGCTGCTGAGCAGCTCCTTCGCCGGTTCGCGCCCGTTGCCCTCGTCTGTGTCGAACTCTTGACGATCAGTGGTGCGTACGCGCTCTGGACGAATGTCGCCGATCCCTCACAGCTGCTCACGACCACCTATGGTCGCATGGTGAGTCTGAAGCTCGTCGTTGCGGGCATCTTCGGTCTGACAGCCACAGGGGCGACTCTTCACTGGTTCCGCAGGCGTGCTGTTCCGTGGTCGCTCGTACGCCTGCAGGGAGCAGAGATTTTTCTCATCCTCGTTCTCGCTACTGGGCTCGTCATGCTCCCACCAGCACGTCGTTTCGAGCCGTCACGTCCCTCACAGCCTCCCCTCACGCTCGCGGCCAATGCTGGTCCCTACTTGGTGACACTCTCGATCGAGCCGGCACGCCCTGGACCGAACGAACTCTCGCTCATACTCAGCGCGCCGAACGGAGAATCGATCAGGGACGCAGTGGTCGTCGCTCAGTTCAGTGCAGCGGATGGACCGCGCGTCGTCGAGCTGCAGCGAAGCGCCGCTACCTATACGGGGACGATCGTACTCCAACAAGATATCTGGGAAGTGCTGGTTCACGTCAAGCGAGCGAGCGAGCCGCCACCGCCACCGGCTCGTTTTCGGGTACCGATTCCTGTGCCGGATGCGCGGATTCTGCTCGAGCGCGCTGATGCAGCGATGAATGGCCTACGGGCAGTGGAAGAGCGAACGACGCTGACGAGTGGAGGACCAGTCGTGGAAACCGTGATCCAGTACCAGGCACCGGATCGTGCAGCCTACACGGTCACGACTGCCGGTCGCCTTCCTACCGAAACGATCATCATCGACGACCGACGATACGATCGTGCTGGTGGTGGACCATGGACCGCGACACCATGGCCAGGAAGCGAGCCGTTCCAGTGGCCAAACTTCCGCTATGCGCGAACCGCCGAAGAGGCGCGTCTCCTCGGCATCGAATCGATCGACGGCACACCGTGCTACGTCTTATCCTTTTTCGATCCGACGAGCGAAACGCGATACCAGATGTGGATCGGCATGTCGGATTTTCTGGTTCGCCGATACGAAATGATGGCGATCGGTCACTATATGGTCGGGTCCTTCACGCGCTTCGATGACCCGACGATCGAGATCGATCCCCCTCGGCTGGACGACTGACTCCTTTCGTCACTAGCTAGCGGAACGCCTCGACGATGCGCGGGATGGCTGGCCCCAAGATCACGACATACAAGGCAGGGAAGATGAGGAACACCATCGGAAAGATCATCTTGATGGGAGCTTTGTGCGCCAGCTCCTGCGCGCGTTGCCTCCGACGCAAGCGCATCTGATTCGCCTGGGCCCGAAGCACTTGGCTGATGCTGACGCCGAGTTGGTCTGCCTGGACAAGCGAAGCGATGAAAACGTTCAAGTCATCGACGTTCACTCGTCGGGCAAGGTCACGGAGCGCCTGTCGCCGCGGAACCCCCATGCGCATCTCCGAGAGGGTACGGGCGAACTCTCGGGTCAACTCGTTATCCCACTTTTCGACCACACGCACCAAAGCCTGATCGAACCCCAGCCCCGCCTCGACGCTGATGACCAAGAGGTCGATGGCATCGGGAAGGGCTCGCTGGATCGCTCGTTTCCGTTCCGCGATCCGTCTGCTCAACCAAACGTTGGGCAATATCCAGCCGAGAGCAGCCAATACGAAAGGCAAGCCGATCCGGTATTGAACCGGCCCGCTCCCGGCAAGAGTCAGGGCGATCGCAAACAAGGCCAGGGTGAGCGCGAGTCCGAGGCGGAGGCCGAGGAATGTCAACGGACGCAATGATCCACTCAGACCTGCCTCGACGAGTCGTTGTTCGAGCCTCTGCAGCGATGCCCCAGGAGTGAACCGCAAAACCACGTGTGCGAGCCTCTCGGCAAGAGGCAGAATCACTCGGTGCCGAAAGGGAACCGACAGCTCGAGATCGTCGAGTGACGGGGGACGCTGTGCGAAACGAGCTAAGCGCTCCTCGAGCACGACTTGGCGCCGTTCGGCACGCAGTCCGAGCACCATCACCACTAAGCCAGCAGCGGCTAAAACGAGACTTGCAGCAGCCAGCATCGTACACTCCGAACGATGAGCTTCTAGACCTCGATCGCCACGATTCGGCGCATCACGATGAATCCGAGCACCATGCAGATCACGGCCCCGATCGGCATACAGATCCAGGGCCAACTCAATAGGCTCAGCAAATAACTAGGATTCAAGAGAAAGATAAGGACTGCGAGCCCCACAGGCAAAAGTGAGATAATGTAGCCAGATAGGCTCTGCTGGGCTGTCAAAACACGGATTTCACCCTTGATACGCACGCGCTCTCGAATCGTTTCACCGATTACTTCGAGAATCTGGGCAAGATTGCCGCCGACCTCGTGGTTGATGGCGATCGCTGTCACCAAGAGATCGAGATCCTCGCTCGGTATCCGTTCGAGCAGATGGTCGAGCGCCTCCTGGAGGGGAACACCGAGGCCCACTTCGCGAACGACTCGCCTGAACTCTTCCGACATCGGTGGCGCAGACTCCCGCGCGACTAAGTCCATCGTTTGGAGCAGGCTGTAGCCAGCACGCAATGAATTCGCCATGAGCCCGATCGTGTCGCCCAGCTGGTTCACGAACTGTTGCAGGCGGCGCCGACCTCGCCAGAGGACATAGTAGTGCGGTGCCACCCAGCCACTGACTGCGAAGACCAGGCCAGTGAAGAGCCCGAGCAGAGGTTGCGTCATCCCTCGCCCGAGCAGGAATCCGATCACGAAGGCAACCAGCGTCACTGACCCGCGCAAGATCAGGAACTCACCCACGGTCAGACGGATATCGGCTCGAGCCAGACTCATGCGAGTCGCTTCTGCGAAGCGTCGTCCGCGAACAGCACGATCCAGCTGGCGAGCCAAAAGATGAGGTCCCCCGTTCGATTCCTCCTGCGCCGACTCGCTGCGCGCGAACTGTTCGAGTCGATGATCCAGTGAATGACTGCGCGACCGTGCGTGCAGACCCGCCAGTACGAGCATCACGGCAGCTCCAGCGAGGGAAACAGCGATGAGGAGTATCGGATCCTCGAACACCGACTACCTCCCGAAAGGTCGCTGATAGCTCACACCGAAGATCTGCGGAGGCAAGTAAATGTTGGCGACCTCGAACTTTTCCACGAACTTGGGACGCACGCCAGTCGGTCTGATGCGCCCGAGTACCTTCCCGTTTTCGAAGCCTGTTTGCTCGAAAACGAAGATGTCTTGCAGGACGATGACGTCACCTTCCATTCCCTGAACCTCAGTAATCGCGACGATCTTCCGCGACCCGTCCTTGAGACGCGCCATGTGAATGATCAGATCGAGTGCGGATGCGATCTGCTCGCGGATGGCCCGCACCGGCAAGTCCATACCGGCCATCAGCACCATCGTCTCTAAACGGTGAAGCGTGTCGCGAGGGCTGTTCGAGTGGACTGTGGTCATCGACCCGTCGTGACCCGTATTCATCGCTTGCAACATGTCGAGCGCTTCGCCACCGCGGCACTCGCCGACCACGATCCGGTCGGGTCGCATCCGCAAGGCATTGATCACCAGGTCCCGAATCGTGACTTCACCCTTCCCCTCGATGTTGGGCGGTCGAGACTCCAAGGTGACGACGTGCTCCTGACGGAGCTGAAGTTCGGCAGCATTCTCGATGGTCACGATCCGCTCATCACTAGGGATGAACGACGAAAGGACATTGAGCAGCGTCGTCTTGCCTGAACCGGTTCCCCCCGAAACGACGATGTTCAAGCGCGCATTCACGCACGCCTGCAAGAACTGAGCGATCTCGGGGGTCATGGTACCGAAACGAATCAAATCATCGACCGTCAACGGATCGCGACTGAATTTCCGAATAGTCAAACAGGGTCCGACCAGCGATATCGGTGGTATGACGGCATTGATTCGCGAGCCGTCAGGGAGCCGAGCATCCACCATCGGCGAACTCTCGTCGATGCGCCGTCCGAGCGGTGATACGATCCGGTCGATGATGCGCATGACATGGTCGTCATCATCGAACACGATCGCCGTTTTCTCCAATTTGCCGTTCCGCTCGACCCACACCTGCTTCGGGCCGTTCACCATGATCTCGGTCACGGTGTTGTCCTTCAGCAAGGGCTCGATCGGGCCATAACCGAGAATTTCTGCAACGATCGCTTCGAACAGCCGGTATCGTTCGGTGCGACTGAGGACGATTCCCTCTGAATCGAGCACCGAGAGGAACGTTTCCTCGAGGGTACGGCGTACACGATCAGGGTCGCTGAGATCCATGCGCGGATCGAGTTCAGCGATTATCCGCTGTTGCACTCTCCCCTTGAGCTGTTGAAACGCATTCTCGTCGGATGGAGCCACTACACTCGCCCGCAGACTAGGTCGTTTGAGAGTCTGAGCGAGTTGGCCACTTCCTGTCGGTCCCCGCCACTGCTCTGACTCGTCTGCGCGATCGGCTGGCACTTCGGGTGCGAGCGGTCCAGTCTCACCTGCCGAGCTCAATCGCCGGAGCAGCGACATGGCACTCATTTCCTCCCGTTCGTCCATCGGTCAGACACGCTCAGGAAAGGTAGGCGACGTTTGCGAACCCCTGCGTGCAGCACGGCTTCTCGCGACCCGTTCGCCAGGAGTTCCGCCAGCTGCATCAATTCAGCCGTGATGCGATGCTGCCGGTGCTGCCAGGCGAGCGGCGTGCCCTCGTTGATGCTTCCGGTCACCGCCTGCGGATCTGACGAGATACGGATCGGAATGGACAAGCGTAGACTCGCTTCTACCTCCTCCACAGTCAGTCCGCTGCCGGAGCGCTGCTGATTCAAGACGAACACGATCCGCTTCTGCTGGAACCCGAGTCGCTCGACGAGTTCCAGGAAACGTTTGGTCTCTTTGATGGCCGTCATTTCGAGCGTCAAAATCCAAATCAACGTCGAGGCGACATCCGCACAAGCTAAGGTGATGTCGTCATACCCGCCGCGTGTGTCGACGATGACGAAGTCAGCACGGCGCCGCAGTTCTGTCAGCACTTCCTGGACACGCTCAGCGCCGATCCGCTCTGCGTCCTCGAGTTGCGCCGGAGCGAGCACGACTCCAACTTCGCTGACATGGCGGGTCAAGAATTCGTGAATGAGTTCACCATCGAGTGGACCAGTGATCCGCGCCAGATCTGTCCAGGAACGGTGCACCGGAAGATTGAGAAGAACAGCGACGTCTCCGCGCATGAGGTCGGCATCGACCAGTACGACCTCACGGTGCAGTGCGCGCTGAAGACAAATCGCGAGGTTCGTAGCCACGAACGTTCGACCGACACCGCCCTTGCTCCCGAGTACCACGACGACCTGTCCCTCGCGCGTCGTGACTGGTTCGTGCGCCGCAACGAGCGGAGCAGCAAAGACGGTTGCGGGAGCGGTCGCTATCGACCGTGGATTCGCCACGCGGCCCACACGCCGGACAGCCTCGATGAGGTCATCGTAGCTGAATGGCTTACTGAGATACTCCCGCGCACCGGCCAGCATCGCCCGACGCAAGATCTCGGGATCCTGTTCCACACCGAGCAGAATGACTCCGATCCCAGGCGCGCGCGCCGTGATCGCGCTCGCGACCTCGATCCCATCGAGGTCTGGCAGTGTCTGGTCGAGCAGAACGACGTGTGGAGCCAGTCGAAGCACAAGGTCGATCCCTTCTTCACCGCGCGACGCTTTGCCGACAACCCGGAAGTCGGGTTCGAAAAGGAGCAGTCGCTCGAGGTTGTCCCGACTCTCCGGGATATCGTCGACGATTACGATGCGCAAAGTGCTCTCGCCCGTCATCGCGGCCCCCCGCTGACCACCACCGTCCCTGGAACTGGCAGTCCATACCGCTCGACCAGGCGGTCGTAGGTCACTCCATCCGTTTGCACCGGCTGTGCATCGCCCCGCGCCCGGAGAATTACCTGATACCGGACGTTTTGATCGAGGAGAAAGCTGATCAGCTCGGCCTGTTCTGGATCAGCCTCGACGATCAAGAGATCGACCGGTGGTAAAGTCGCTTCGTTGGCCGTCGGCGTGGGAGTGCGCGTCGGCTCGGTACGGGTAAGTTCAGAACCCGCGTGGCCGGGCGGGCTCGCGACCACCGACGTTCCCGCAATGACCTGGAGGATGCGGAGGTTTTGAACGATGATTTTTGTGACTGGCTGCCCCTCGCCCGTGTCGCTGATCACGATCCGAGAACCTGGCTCACCCGGATAGGGGTAACGACGAGACTGGCTACTCCCGCTACCGGGTTCGGGAAGTTCGACCGACTCGGGCGGTGGACTGAAACCCTGTGCGCTGTCGGCGAGTTCGAGTGGTTCAGTAGGAAGAATCCGCACGAGATCGACTCGCCCGGCATAGATGAGATCGATCGAGTCGTTGGGTTGGAGTAAGCCGCCGAGCGCATTGATTCGATCCACCGGGATGGCCACGGCACGCTTGCCGGGCTGCACAGTGTTCGAGACACTGGGCAAGACGAGATTCGCCAGCAAGATGCGCTGCCCAGCAACGAGATCACCGGCGACGACGAGCCCGATCACTTGATCAGGCTGTCGCGCGGTGCCGGGTGCGACCGAGGCAGGATCCGTCTCCACGACTGTCACATCCTCGCTTGTCAGCACTGAACCAGCACGCACGTCGCGCGCGGCCACGACCACCTGTGTGGTAGGCGTGACTGTCTGCGTTGGCATAACCGGCTCACGTTGACGCTGCAGGGCGATGAGACCGAGAACGACCGCGACCGCTGCCAGAACGAACCCGGCGAGAAGATACAGGCGACCCGCTCGACGCATGGTGCCTCCCGCCACGAACCATTCTCATCATCGTTTCCACGGCACGGGAGAAGTCCCGCCACATAGGTGAGAAGTATGAGAGACCTAGCCAATACGAGGGATGCCTGACCGGGAAAGACAGGTCACTCAGGCGATCTTCAACTCGAGAAGATCGCTGTCCACGGACGAGACC
>NZ_JBRBZA010000022.1:0-77913 GCF_053493975.1 Thermomicrobium sp. | reverse complement strand
CGACTTGGTCGTTGAGATAGAGGAACGGATAGCAGAGCAGCCCATCGGGGAGCCTGATCGGTTCAGGCTCACAGACGTAGAGGACTGCGGGCATCGCCTCGACCAACGCCCGCAACCGTGCCTCGGCTTCCGCTCGTGCCCGATCGGCCTCCTTGCGCGCGGTGATGTCGAGGAGGATGCCGTGGATGAAGGCACCCCCGGTCTCGTCCGTCCGGACCCGTCCCCAATCCTGGACCCAGACGAACGAGCCGTCGCGGCGGATCATCCGGTACTCGTGCGAGAACTCGCCGCCTTGCTCCACCACACGAGCGATCGCTTCTGTCACCCAGGCGCGATCCTCCGGATGGAGATGGCGCAGCCACATCCCGGGCTCCGCCAGCCATTCCTCCGGGGTATAACCGAGCAGGCTCTCGATCTGCGGGCTCACGTATGCACTCGCCGCGTGATCACCGAGGGGCGTGCGATAGACGACGACCGGCACGAGCTCGACCAGGTCGCGGTAGCGCTGCTCGGCCGATGCGGCCCGGCGTTCGGCTCGCCGACGGAGCGTGATGTCGCGCATGCGCAAGACGTGGGCGACTGTCTCCTGACCGACATGCACCGGAAGGTAGTCCAGGCTGAGAACGGCACCGTCGCGGCGCTCGAGTTCGAGTTGGTGAAGCGCGCGACCTTCTGCCACGCTCGCGTGCAGGGCATCGATCACCGCTCTCGCCGAGGGGAAGTCGTCGAGCAGACGCTCGACCACGACCGACCACGGCGTCCCCAGCGGAAGCGCCGATTCTCGACCGGTCAGGAACCGGACAGCGGGAGCGTTCCGGTAACGCAGCAACGCAGCTCGGTCGAAGACCAGCAGTCCGATCTCGATTTCGCGGATGAGGAAACGGCCCAGCCAGCGCTCGAGTTCTTCCTCGTCCTCGAAGGGCGGAAGCGCATCGTCTGCTCGCAGGCGCAGCAGCCAGCGGCTCGTTCCCAGTTCGCCCGGAATGCAGGCGACGTCGCAGCGCTGAAGCGTGCTGTCTCGTTGGAGCGTCACCGTCCCCCAGGCTGGCTCACCGCGACGAGCAGCCCGGAGCATCGCCTCGACGGCTGCGCGATCGCCGGGAAGCACCGCGTCGCTGAGCAGCGTGCCGACTGGCACGAGGTCACTCGGGCTGGCCTCGAGGACGCGCCCGTTCGCATCCAGCCGCAGGAGCAGCATCGTCTTCGTCGCGAGAGCTTCCACGTCACCTCGTCCCGGTTCGGCACCTACCAGACAGTATACGTGACCGGTGTGACCCTCAGCAAAGAGTGTCGGCGGACGAGGCCAGCTCGGGAGTCACCGATTGGTCCCAATTTCCGGACCTCATGAGGGGTACAGGCGTCACCGGCGAGAACGCAGTCGTTCCACCACGCTCCGACAGGGAGCCTTTTCCGAGAACGGATCATGATCCCATGGCCGCTGGCGATCACCGGTCGTCGGTGATCGGTCATCGGTTTCCCAGCGGCTGGCACCACCCGCTGCGGCGTGCTCCTGCGAGACGTGGCGAGGATGGGGGGCCGGCGCTCGAGTACAATGACCGGGTGTGCTGGGAACGAGCGGAGCGATGAGCGAGCCGAGCAGCATGCCAGTCGAGACTCGTCCCGAGCCATCGCTCTTGGAGCGGCTTCCGCCAGCGCTGCACGATATCAACGACCGCCTGGCCCGCTCGTTCGCTGCTGCCGGCCACGACCTGTACCTCGTCGGTGGCGTCGTTCGCGATCTCCTCCTGGGCCGACCAGTGACCGATCTCGATTACGCTACGTCGGCGCATCCAGAAGAGACGAAACGTCTCGGCGAGGAAGCAGGCGCGGAAAGCATCTATACCGTGGGGGAGGCGTTCGGGACGATCGGGCTCGTCTTCGCTGGCGTGACGGTCGAGATCACGACGTATCGGACCGAGTGGTATCCCACGTCGGACCGGCGCCCCGCCGTTCGCTTCGGCGACAGCCTCCTGGAGGATCTGGCACGCCGCGATTTCACTGTCAACGCGATGGCCCTGCATGCGGTGACCGGTGAACTCGTCGATCCCTACGGGGGACAGCTCGACCTGGAGCGTCGGCTTTTGCGGGCAGTGGGTGACCCCTTCGAACGGTTCCGGGAGGATCCGCTTCGGATCCTGCGTGCTGCCCGCTTTGCGGCACAACTCGGTTTCGAAGTCGAAGCGCAGACGCGCTCGGCCATGCAGGAGTTAGCCAGCGAACTCCAACGAGTCAGCGTGGAGCGGATCGCGCTGGAGCTGAACCGGCTGCTCGTCGCGCCGGAACCGGATCGTGGGCTGGAGCTGATGCGCCAGACCGGGCTCTTGCCCGTCGTGCTGCCGGAGTTGGTTCCCTTGGCCGAGGACCCGGGAGATCGGCGGCACAAGGACATTTGGCGCCATACGCTGCAAGTGGTTCGCCAAAGCCCGCCGCGTCTCGCCGTACGTTGGGCGGCTCTGCTCCACGACGCTGCCAAGCCGATGACGCGGACCATCGACGAACAGGGCGAGGTGCACTTCTTCGGGCACGAGGTCAAGGGTGCAGAGCTCGCGCGCAAAGCGTTGCGTCGCCTGCGCCAGGAGAAAGCGCTCATCGAGCGCGTGGCACAGCTCGTCGAGCTGCACTTGCGCCCGGCTGCCTACGACGAGACGTGGACCGACTCCGCGGTGCGTCGTCTCATGGTCGAGGCGGGCGACCTCTTGGAGGATCTGCTCGATCTCGTCGCGGCCGACGTGACGAGCGCGCGCGCCTGGCGGCGCCGCGAGGCCCGGGCCCGGATCGAGCGCCTGCGCGCTCATATTCGTCGCCTCGAAGAAGAAGCTGCGCTGGCGCAGATCAAGAGCCCGCTCGATGGGCACGAACTCATGGCGATCTTCGGCTTGCCACCGGGTCGCTGGATCGCTGAGGTCAAAAACTACTTGCGTGACCTCGTCATCGAGGGGCAGCTCGCTCCCGGCGACAAAGAGACAGCCCGCGTACTCGCTGAGCGCTGGGTCGCTGAGCACCCGGAAATCATCGAACGAGGACAGCGGGCGCGGCGCTGACGGCTGGTTGTGTCGTGCTCGACTCGGTTCCCGTGCTCTCCTCGAGCGGGCGGAACGCGCGGGCCACGCTGACCAGTTGCTCGGCGTTCGCGCGGACCGAGGCGGCCGTCAGGCGGACGCGCTCGGACTCTTCGCCCAGTTGCTCGACGAGCGAGGCCAGTGCTTCGGCTGCCGCACTGGTATCCCGGCTCACCATCGCGACGTCGCGCACCTGCTGGGTGACGGTCGTGAGCGTGGATGCGATCTCCTCGGTCGCGGCCGTGTACCCGTCGACCACCTGCGCAACACGCTCCAGTTCTCCGACCAGTTCGTCCTTCGCTCGGGACATCGCTTCGCTGGCTCGTCCGATCGCACTGATCTTGTCGCCGATCTGTCGTGCGTTTTCGGTGAGTCGGTGCAGGGCGGCTTCCGCCTCGCTCGCCAAGGCGACTCCTTCGTCGACCTCGCGCATGCCAGTCGTCGTTTCAGCGACCATATCATCGAGCGTGCGCAGGATCTCGTCGACCAATCCGCGGATCTCCTGAGTGGTCGAGCTGGAGCGCTCGGCGAGCTTGCGCACCTCTTCTGCCACGACAGCGAAGCCCTTGCCAGCTTCCCCTGCCCGTGCAGCCTCGATCGCGGCATTGAGGGCCAGGAGATTGGTCTGCCGCGCGATCTCGTCGACCGCTTCGACCATCGCGGTGATCCGCCGGGAAAGATTCGCCATCTCCTCGACGCGCGTGCCGATGCGTCGCATCCCCTCACCGGAGTGCCGGAGCGAGGCGATGGCACGGCGCACCGTGTCGCTACCGGTGGTCGCTTCGGCGACGTTGCGCTCGCTCGCAGCGATTCCGCTGCGTGCCGCATCGGTGACCGCTTGGATACTGGCAGCCAGCGTCTGTGCCAGCTGGGCCAGCCGGTGCAATGCTTGCTGCTGCGCGCTGGCGCCGCGCGCGAGTTCGGTGATGGCACGCTGGACCTCGTCGATCGCTCGTTCGGCTGCGCTGAGGAGATCGCTTTGGCGTACGGCGCCGCTGGAAACCGATTGCACGGCCTGGGTCGCTTCGGCAGCGGCGTGGGACAAGTGCTCGCCGCTCTCGCTCAGGCGGTCGCTGATACTGGCGGCCAGGACGGCTGTACGCTGGAGACCGGTGATCGCTTGGCGCACCGCCTCTTTGAGCGGACGGTACAGGTCGGAGAGATCCTCTTGCGGTCGCTCGGTCGTGACGCTCGAGAGATCGAACCCGACCGAATCGAGAAACTCGAAGAAAAACGCGTCGACGACTGCTTGCTGGTCCAAGTTGAAGACCTTGGCGAGTGCTCGCTCGACTCGCCACCAGCGCCAGGGTTGGAAAGGAAAGCTCCGGCGCAACTCGGCACGCACGAAGTCGAGATAGCGACCATAGCTCCCGAGATACCACTTCATCGGCAAATCGATCAGATTGTGCCGCGCACCGATGCGCAAGCGTTGCTGGAAATATTGGAGGTCAAAGCCTCGACGGGCGGCCTGGAAAATCTCGCGGAAGTAGGCGGCTTGCGACCGCTCGAGCCGACGCCGTACCTCTTGGAGCGGTAACCCACGCGCCTGGGCATAGCGTTGGAAGAAGCGAAGAGTCGGCTCGAAGCTGAACTGGTAGTCATAGAACCGCTGGGCGATGCGGTCGGCGACACGTTCTGCCCACGGGGCGAGCCGTGCGAGCTCCGCTCGCTCGGCTTCGTCGAGACCGAGGAACTGACGCCGCTGCTCGAGGCCGGCGGGGGTCAGGCGTATGGCTTCTGCCAGATCGCGACTTTTCGCTCGATACGCCGTCATGCGTCGTTCTCTCCTTTCGTGCGGCTCGTCACTGCATCGCGAACCCGAGTTTTGGAATAATTGGGTTTCGAAAGCATCCGTTGTTGCCGGTTTCGGCTGAGTGATCGAACGCCCATCCGTTGGTGAATATCGGCAGAATGCTGCGTTGTTACCAGCTTTCCTTCCTAGGAAATGAGTGGCATTCCGGCGGTACGTTCGGCCCGTAGACTGCTCGACGAGGGAGACGGTGCAGGGAAACTTTTCGCTCACCAGGACGATCGACGAGTGGCTCGCCGGTCGACCAGCAGCCACCCGCCGTGCGTATGCCCATGACGTGCGGGAATTTCTCGCTGCGTTAGGAGGCGAACTGGCGCAACTCGACGAGACGGTACTCCGACGATGGCTGGCGACGTTCGAGCAGCGCCGGCTGGCCCGAGCGACGGTCCAGCGCAAGTTGGCGGCTGTCCGCTCGTTCCTCTGCTACCTGGCTGAACGCGGCTACCTCGAGCGAGACCTCAGCTCGGTCGTCCCCGCGACCTTCGGGAAGCCTCCTGACCCGACACCACGGGTTCACACGACCGAGCGTGGGCGCCTGCTCGCCACTGCGCTCCAACTGGCTGACCCACGCTTGCAGCTCTTGCTCTGGTTGGCTGGCTGTGGATGCCCGCTTCCGGTCATTGCGCGACTCCGCTGGCGTGACCTCGAGCCGTGGAACGAACAAGGGATCGCGCTCTGCCCCGATGAGCGCGAGCGGGTGTACCGGTGTATCATTCCCGGTCTGATCTGGCGGAGTCTTCAGTCGCTCGCGGAAACGCAACCGGGCGATGCGCTGGTCTTCGCTCATCCCGATGGTCGTCCGGTGGCGCCTCGAGAACTCGCGGAGACGATCGGTTGGCTACTGGACGAGGCAGCGCCCGAACCGGGCGCCGATCACGGGGACGACGACCGGCTCCTGACACTCAGCGAGGTCGCGCAGCGACTGGGGCTTCCCGAAACGACGATCCGCTACTACCGTGATCGCTTCGCTCCCTATATCCCGACCGTCGGCAGCGGTCGATCGCGCCGTTATCCACCACGAGCGGTCGAGCGACTCCGCTGGATCATCGAACAGCTCCACGCCGGTGTCTCTCCGGTAGAGATCGAGGCGCAACTCGGTGGCCAGACGAAGGCGTCCGCATCCACGGAGGACGCGGATCGCCTCGTCGAGTCCGTCGAACGCCTCAGCCAACGGATCGCCGAATTGACGGCGAGTTTGCAGCTCGTCGCAGAAGCTCTCCAGCGGCCGGAGGAACGGTCTCGCCGCGAGTCGAGGACAGACTGAACGCCGCGCCGGGTGTCTCGTGCATGCCACCCGCGGCCGTTTCGATCCCCTCGGTGGCGGGAAGGGGTTCGAGTGGTGCGGGACCTTCGTCGCTGCTGGACCGGTGTGGGTCACGCGTGGCGTGTGCGGGCTGCCCAGATACTCTCGGGAAAGCGAGCGCGGAGGTGTTCCCAAACTCCATCGAGCTGTTCGCGAGAGCGCGTCGCCAAGTAGACGGCGACACCCCACCAATAGATGGCTTCCGCTGCCCAGGCACTGGGGGGCTGTCGCGTGGCGACACGCTGGAACAGCTCGATGGCGTCGCGGAAGCGCGCCCAGTGCAAGGCCACATGCCCCTCGCCGAGGTCGAGGAGATCGAGGAAGAGATCGGCTGGCAAGAAGTCCGGACTCTGGTAGCGGACAGCTCCGCGCCGGTCGAGAAAGAGGATCGTCGGAGTCCAGATGACTCCGAGTGGGCGAATCCAGTCCCGGGGATCGCGCAGGAGATCGAGCGAGAGCGGAACGAACCGCTGGGCGATCGCTGCCTGGACCGTTGGATCAGCGAAGGTCGCGGCTTCCAGCCGCGCGCAGCCTCGTCAGCCGTCTTTCCAGACATAGGCGAGGACCGGTCGTCGCTCGCGACCAGCCAGTTCGAGCGCCTCGGGAAGAGAGCGTTGCCAAGCGATCATCGCCGTGCACCTCCGTTGCCGCCCGCAGTATCCATGGGACAGCGAGTTCCAGCAAGTGTTTCCGGAGTGACACGCCTGCTCCTCGACTCGCGAACGAGCGCTGTGGTCGCGGTCGACGTGTCGCGAGCACCGGATGGCAACGGGGTCGTTGCCGTGCCCAAGTGGGAAAGCCAGTGTCCTGGATCGGCGCTCGTCCGGAACGGCGCCGGACAACGCGTGGTCGCGGCGCGGCGTGTCACTGAACGAGACGCACTGCCCGAATGCCGGGCAGCTGGTCGGAGCTTTTCGCAGCGCATGGTTCCCGCCGCTCGACCGGCCATTTCTGCCAGCCGCTCGTGGCGGAGCCTCGCCCAGTCCACTGGTGACGAGAGCGACGAGCTGGTCGAGTTCGCTGGAGCGTCGCGCGCAACGAGGCCTGTGTCCAGTGCCGTGCGGGGTCGTCGCCGGCTCGCTGGGCAGGCGGATGCCGGTGAGCGGGAGAGCCGGAAAGAGCAGCGCAGAGGGGCGGCGCGCAATGGTGCACGGCTGATGAGCGAGCGTCGCTCACCGCGCGGCTGGTCTGCGCAAAGGTGGGGCATCAGGAACTCGATCGGCGAACACGGGAGGGGCGGAGAGCGTCTTTCCTGGACGACGGGCTGGATTGCTCGATTCAGCTCTCCCGGTGGCGTTCAGCCAGGCGATGATTCGTCCGTACACTCCGTCCGGACACCAGCCAGATTTGACAGAAGAATCTTGCATGGTGGGGTGTCCGTGCATATGCTTGTGGACAACTGTGGGGGAAGGTGGGGATAAGTGGGGGCTCTTGTGGAAAAGTGCCGCGCGGCCGTTCCCCCGCAGGCTTGACGAACGAGGGTAGAGCGGTGTTCCTCGGCCGTTTCACCCATACGATCGACGACAAGGGGCGGTTAGCGATCCCCGCCCGGTTTCGCGAAGCCTTCCGCGGCCAAGGTGTCCTGACGCGCGGGATCGATCGGTGCCTCACGTTGTACCCGATGGACTCCTGGCAGCCGCTCGCCGAGAAGGTTTCTGCCCTCTCCATCAGCGATCCGGATGCTCGTGCCTTCCGACGCATGGTCTTTGCCGAGGCGACAGTGGTCGAGTTCGATCGGCAAGGCCGCATCCTCCTGCCACCCGAGCTCCGCGCGTACGCTGGCCTGGAGCGGGAAGCGATCGTCGTCGGTGTTCATTCCTACGTCGAGATCTGGAGCCCGGAGAACTGGGCTGCTCAAGCCGAACTCCTGGCCGCCGAGGGGCCGTCGATCGCCCAACGCCTGGCGACGCTGATCTGAGAAAGGAGGCGAGCCGGGCATGAGCGAACGCGCGTTACCCACCCTGGAGGACCCGCTGTCGACCACGCACGAGCCGGTCCTGCTGAGCGCTGTGCTGACCTTTCTCGCACCCCGCGATGGCGGCCGCTACATCGATGCGACTTTCGGCGGTGGTGGGCACAGCCGCGCCATCCTGGAGGCCAGCGCACCGAACGGGCAGGTGCTCGCCATCGATGCCGATCCGGTTGCGGTGGCTCGTGCTCGCGCGCTGGCTGAGCGCTACCCGGGCCGGCTCCTGCCCTGCCATGGTAACTTCCGCGATGTGGCGCGTCTCGCCCAGTCGCACGGATTCGTTCCGGTCGACGGGATCCTTTTCGATCTCGGCTTGAGTTCCGACCAACTGGCCGACCCAGCTCGGGGTTTTTCCTTTCAGTTGGCGGGGCCGCTGGACATGCGCTTCGATCCCACCAGCGGTCGACCAGCGGCCGTCATCGTCAACACCTGGTCGGCCGAGGAACTGGCCGAACTCTTCTGGAAGTACGGGGAAGAGCCGCGGGCGTGGGCCATCGCCCGAGCGATCGTCGCCGAGCGCGCGCGCCAGCCGATCGAGACGACGACCCAACTAGCCGCTTTGGTCGAGCGCGTCGCCGGTGGGCGGCGCGAGCGGATCCATCCCGCGACGCGCGTGTTCCAAGCCTTGCGTATCGCGGTCAATCAGGAACTCGAGGCGCTCGCTGCCGGGCTGGCGCAAGCGGTGGAACTCTTGCGTCCCGGCGGGCGGCTGGTGGTGATCGCTTTCCACTCGCTGGAAGACCGTCTCGTCAAGCAGTTCTTCCGGCGCGAGGCAGCGGCGTGCCTCTGCCCGCCGGACACGCCAGTCTGCATCTGTGGGCACCGGCCGCGCTTGCGTCTCCTCACGCCGCGTCCGGTGCGCCCGAGCGCGGAAGAGATCGCACGCAATCCGCGCAGCCGGAGTGCCCGGCTGCGGGCTGCCGAGCGGATAGCGGACGATGGTCGCTGAACCGGTCGATCGCGCTGCTGCACCGGTACGGCCGACGCTGGTGGGAAGGCGAGTAGCCCCGCGGCGCAGTCGTGCCTGGCTCGGTGTCTTGCTGGTCCTGGTCGCGGCGTTAGGCGGACTCTGCCTGCTCTACTTGGAACAAACCAGCCGGGTAGTCGAGCTGGGCTACGAGCTGACGCGGCTCCAGCGGAATCGCGATCAGGTGGCGCTGGAAGTAGCTGCTCTCCGCTACGAGCTGGCGCGGCAACAGTCGCTCGCTCGCGTGGAGGAGCTCGCTCGGCGCGAGTACGGCATGGTGCCGCTCCGCAAGGCGGAGTCGCTGCGTTTGGCGCGACCGGCTCCCTTGCCCACCCCGGTTCCTCCACCGAGGAGCGAGCGAGCTTGGTGGCAACGGGTGCAGGACGCGCTGCTCGGGGTCGGTCATGCGGAGGCGGAGACGACACCATGAGCGAACTCGCGACGTGGCGACTCCGAGTGATCTTCGCGGCGCTCGTGCTCCTGGCGACCGGAATCGGTTATCGGGTCCTCTCGTTCGCGGTGCTCCAGGGGCCGGTGCTCGCGCAGCGCGCCGAGGCGTTCCGTTTCCGCGAGGATGTCGTACCGGCTCACCGTGGCGAGATCCTGGATGCGCGTGGGCGGGTGCTGGCGACCGACGTGCCGGCCGATCGTGTCTCGGCGATCGTGCGCGAGGTCGAGGATCCGCAACGGACAGCTCAGCTCCTCGCTCCCCTCATCGGGCGACCGGCTCAGGAGATCCTGGACGCGCTCACTCAGCCGGGTCGCGAGTGGGTGGTGCTCCAGCGCCAGCTCGATCCGGCCGTTTCCGCCCAGATCCGAGCGCTCGACCTGCCAGGGATCGTGCTCGACCCCGAGCCGAAGCGGGCCTATCCGATGGGTGACTTCGCCTCCCAGGTCCTCGGCTTCGTCAATTGGGAGTACCGCGGCGCCTACGGTTTGGAAGCCCAATACGATGCGGTGGTCGGCGGTGTCCCTGGCCAGCTGGTCGGTGAGCGTGACCTAGCGGGAAACGTCATCGCGTTGGCGCCCAGTTCCTGGAATCCACCGCAGGACGGTGCGACGCTCGTGTTGACCATCGACAGTGCCGTGCAATACCTGGCCGAGTCGATTCTCGAACGGACGATCCAGGACCAGCGCGCGGCTGGTGGAACGATCATCGTGATGGACGTGCGTACCGGGGCCATCCTGGCGATGGCGAACCGGCCTTCGTTCGATCCCAACCGGTTCCGTGAAGTGACCGATCCGTCGCTCTTCGCCAATCCGGCGATCGGAGCAGCCTACGAGCCGGGTTCGACCTTCAAAGTCATCACCATGGCGCTCGGGCTGGACGCTGGTGTGGTTCAGCCGGAGACGGTGGTCGATGGTGGAGCATACCGAGAGTTGCCTGATGGGACGAGGATTTTCAATGCGCTCCACCAAGTGTTCGGTCCGGAGACGATGACCGAGGTGCTGATCCATTCGAGTAACGTCGGTGCGATGGAAGTGGCTGACCGGCTGGGGCCAGACCGGTTCGCGGAAGGAATTCAGCGTTTCGGATTCGGCCAGCCGACCGGCGTCGACCTCCCTGGTGAGGTCGGCGGGATCGTCAATCTGCCAGGACATCCAGGCTGGTCGCTGACGACGTTTTATACGACCTCGTTCGGGCAAGGGATCGCGGTGACACCGCTCCAGCTCGTCACGGCGGTGGCGGCGATCGCCAATGGTGGTGTGCTGATGCGACCGTACGTCGTCCAGGAAATCCGCCGAGGGGATCGCGTCGAGGTGACCCAGCCGCAGCCGGTCCGACGGGTGATCAACGAGGAAACGGCGCGCACGCTCACCGCGATGCTCGCTGAGGTGATGGACAGCTACGCTGGGCGCTTTGCGGTTCCAGGTTACCGGATCGCAGCCAAGACGGGAACAGCGGAGATACCTGGTCCGCAGGGGTACGAGCGTGGCGAAGGTGCGACGATCGCCTCGGTAGTCGGCTACGGGCCGGTGGACGACCCGCGCTTCTGCGTCCTGGTCAAGATCGACCGGCCCAAGGGCTCGCCTTGGGGTGAGCGGGCCGCTGGCCCGGCCTTCGGCGAGTTGTTTCGCCAGCTTCTCTTGCTGAAGGGGATCCCTCCGTCCCAACCGGTGACGAGCATCCCCTCGGGAGGGAGCCAGCCATGATCAGCCTGCGCGATGTCCTGGACGGGACGGCCGGCGTTCTGCGTGGCTCGGCGGCACCTGAGCTGCTCTTCCGGCGCGTCTGGCATGATTCGCGGACGGTCGAGCCGGGTGATCTCTTCGTTGCGCTGCGCGGTGAGCGACACGATGGGCACGATTTCGTCGCTGATGCGGTGCGCCGGGGAGCGGCAGGAGCACTGGTCGAGGCACGCCGGGCGGAGGAGTTGGCCGATCTGGGCATTCCGTTGATCGTGGTGGATGACAGCCTGGCCGCTCTGCTTCGCCTCGCCAGTTACTGGCGGCGCCTTTTCACTGTCCCGGTAGTGGCCGTGACTGGAAGCGTGGGCAAGACCAGCACCAAGGAGGCGATCGCGTCGGTTCTGGCTCAGCGCTTTCGAGTCGTACGGAGTCGGGCGAGTTTCAATACCGATGTCGGGGTCGCACTCGATCTCTTGACGATCGACCCGGACACCGATGTCGTCGTGCTGGAGTTCGGGGAGGCCTACCGCCTAGGAGAAGTGCGGGAACTGTGCGCGTTGGCTGAGCCACGCATCGGGGTGGTCACCAACGTCTCCTATGCGCACCTGGCCCGCATGGGGACGATCGAACGGATCGCCCAAAGCATCGCCGAACTTCCCGAGTCGCTTCCCGAGGACGGTGTCGCTGTTCTGAATGGTGACGATTTCCGGGTACGGTTGATGACTGAGCGAACGTCAGCCCGTGTCCTCCTCTACGGGCTCTCTCCCGACTGCCACGTCCGCGCCGAGGAGATCGAAAGTCGGGGATTGGATGGGATCTCCTTCGACCTCGTCGCCTTCGGGGAGCGCAACCGCGTCCGGTTGCCGTTGCTCGGCCAGCACAGTGTCCATCATGCGCTGGCAGCGATCGCGGTCGGCTACGAGTTCGGCTTGACGCTCGAGGAGATGCTTCCCGGTTTCCACGATCCACGTGTCCAAGTGCGACTGCTCACGGTGCCGGGTATCAACGGAGCCACCCTGCTCGACGACACCTACAATGCCAGCCCGGCTTCCTGCATGGCGGCGCTCTCGCTCTTGGCGGAAATTCCCGCGCAGCGGCGGATCGCCGTCTTCGGTGACATGTACGAGCTCGGCTGGTACGAGGAGGAAGGACACCGGATGGTGGGGCGACGGGCCGCTGCGGTCGTCGATCGGTTGTTCACGTTGGGGCCGCGGGCACGCTGGATCGCCGAAGCGGCGATCGAGGCCGGACTGGAGCCGGAGCGGGTCTTTGCGACCGATGACCGTCGCGAGTTGGTGGCTGTCCTGCGGGAGACGCTGCGCCCGGGCGATTTCGTGCTGATCAAGGGAGCTCGCGGGATGCGGATGGAGCAGATCGTGGAGGCGCTGCGCGGCGCCAGCGGAGTGGAGCAGGCATGGTGTTAGAACTCTTGGAATTCCTGCGGACGCGTAGCGTCTTGCCGCGCGATCCAGGAGAGAACCTGGCGCTGTCGCTCGCGCTCTCCGGTGTGGCCTTCGTCATCACGGTCGGGATCGGCAAGCCGTACATCGCCTGGCTGCGGCGACACAAGATCGGTAAGCAGATCCGGTTGGAAGGGCCGGAAGGTCATCTGACCAAACTGGGAACACCGACCATGGGCGGCTTCATGATCACGGTGCCGGTCATCCTGTTGACGCTCCTTTTCAACTTGGCCGGGCGACTGTCCATGCTCTTGCCGCTCGGCGTCCTGATCGGCACTGCGGTGCTCGGTGCGATCGATGACCGGTTGAGTCTGGTGACCACCGGTCGCGGCGGGATGACGGCTCGCTTCAAGATGGCCTGGCTGCTCCTTTTCTCGCTCGCTGCCGCGCTCGTGCTGCATTTTCCGCTCGGTCTGCGCAGTATCTATATTCCGTTCCTCGGCAAATTCGAGATCGGCCTTTGGTACCTGCCGATCGCTGTCCTGGCGATCGCCGGAACAGCCAATGCCGTGAACTTGACCGATGGGCTCGATACGCTGGCGGGGGGAACCGCGGCGGTCGCTTTCACCGCCTACGGGATCATCGCGTTCCTCCAGGGACAGATCCAGGTCGTGACGTTTTGCTTCACCATGGTCGGCGCGATCTTGGGTTTTCTCTGGTACAACGCGCATCCAGCGCAGGTCTTCATGGGGGATACCGGCTCCTTGGCCCTCGGTGCAGCACTGGCGACCGCAGCCTTCATGACCGGCCAATGGCTCCTGCTGCCGGTCATCGGTATCGTCTTCGTCGCAGAGGCGCTTTCGGTCATCCTGCAGGTCGCTTATTTCAAGCTGACGAAGGGTAAGCGGCTCCTCCGCATGGCGCCGCTCCACCATCACTTCGAACTGATCGGCTGGTCGGAGACGCAGATCACGATGCGCTTTTGGTTGATCAGTATGATGGCCGGACTCCTGGGCATCGCGCTGGCGCTGGTGTGAGCGAGGGGGAGCGATGGACGCGCCTGCACCGCTCGACCTTCGCGGCAAGCGTGTTCTGGTGATGGGGCTGGGAACGCGTTCGGGTGGTCTCGGTGTCGCGCGCTGGCTGGTCGAGCAGGGAGCCGAGGTGACGGTCACCGACCTCCGCCCGGCAGAGCAACTCGCGCCGAGCCTCCGCGCACTCGCTGGCTTGCCGGTTCGGCTCGTCCTCGGGGAACACCGGCGTGAGGACTTCGAGCGAGCCGAGATCGTCGTGCGCAATCCAGCGGTGCCGCGCGAGTCTCCCTGGCTGGCGCTCGCCCGTGCTGCTGGAGCGCGGATCGAGATGGAGATGACGCTGTTTTTCCGCGCCTGCCCGGCGCCGATCGTGGGCGTCACCGGCACCAAGGGCAAAACGACGACCGCGACGCTCTGCGCAGCGATTCTCCGGCAATGGCGCCCGGACACGGTGTTGGCTGGGAACCTGGGGCGCTCAGCGCTGGAAGCCTTGCCGGGAATCGAGCCGGACACGCCGGTGGTGTTGGAACTCTCGAGTTGGCAACTGGAGGGGCTCGACGAGCATGGCATGAGTCCTCATATCGCCGTGCTCACCTCGATCTCACCGGATCACCTCGACCGGTATCCCTCCTTCGAGGCGTACATCGATGCCAAGCGCGCGATCGCCCGTCATCAGGGACCGGGTGATTGGTTCATCGTGAACCGCGACGATCCGGTCGCGTGGTCCTGCCGCGATGCGGGTCGCGGGAAAGTCGTCCCCTTCGGGCGCGATGACGAGGTGAGT
This sequence comes from Thermomicrobium sp., assembly GCF_053493975.1. Classification (NCBI taxonomy): domain Bacteria; kingdom Pseudomonadati; phylum Thermomicrobiota; class Thermomicrobia; order Thermomicrobiales; family Thermomicrobiaceae; genus Thermomicrobium; species Thermomicrobium sp. The sequence continues at coordinate 63,457 of NZ_JBRBZA010000022.1, read as the reverse complement.
GCGGGTGCTTTCTGGCGCGACGATCGCCTGATCTGGCGCTGGGACGGCGAGGAGCAGGAACTGCTGCGCCGGAGTGACTTCCCTCTGATGGGGGAGCATGCGGTAAGCAACGCGCTCGCCGCGGCCGCCGCCGCGCTGCTGCGTGGTGCCAGCCGCGAGCACGTCGCGGCAGCGTTGCGCGAAGCCGAGCCGGTGCCGCATCGCCTGGAGCATGTCGCGCGTTTGGGCACAGTCGACTTCGTCAACGACTCGGCCGCGACCGCTCCAACGGCGGTCCTGGCCGCATTGGCGACTTTCCGGGGGCGTCCGATCGTGCTCATCGGTGGAGGGGCAGCCAAAGGAGTCTCGCTCGCCGAGTTGGCTGAGGCAGTCGCGCAGCAGGTGCGGGCGGTCGTGCTGCTGGACGGTACCGCGACGCCGGGTTACCAAGCAGCACTGCGCGCGGCAGGTGCGCGCGTCGAGGGACCGTACCGGTCGATGGACGAGGCGGTGCGTCGGGCAGCGGAACTCGCGGAGCCGGGTGCGGTCGTCCTCCTTTCGCCGGGCTGCGCCAGCTTCGGGTTGTTCCGGGACGAGTTCCATCGTGGCGAGTCGTTCCGCGAAGCGGTCCGGCAGCTCGTCCGCGAGCGGGGAGGTGACTGATGCGCAGGCGCCTCCGTCGCGTCGCGGATGCTCTCGCGGTGCCGGGCGAGCATCGCCGAGCGCATGAGCCTGATCTGGTCTTGCTCCTCACCTTGCTGGCGCTCGTCACTTTCGGGATGGTGATGGTCTTCAGCGCCAGCGTGGGGAGCGACCCGGGTTTCGCAGTGCGCCACGCGATCTGGCTGGCGCTGGGGGCGCTCGCGGCGGTCGTCACGGCGGCACTGGATTACCGGATCTGGCGGCGGCTCGCGGTCCTGGCTCTCCTCAGTGCGCTCGGGCTCATGACGCTCGTGCTCCTGCCCGGCTTCGGTGACACGCGACTGGGTGCCCAGCGCTGGATCGAGCTCGGACCGCTCTCGTTCCAACCGTCGGAGATGGCCAAGCTCGCGCTGGTGCTCTACTTGGCGCGTTGGTTGGCGAGCAAGGGAGAGCGGATCCGGCGTTTCGACCTCGGCGTGCTTCCCTTCATGTTCCTGCTCGGTCTGCTGGGTGGTTTGACGATGCTGCAGCCGGACCTGGGAACGGCCATCGTCCTGGGCTTCACTGGCCTGGCCATGTTCTTCGCTGCAGGTGCCACGCTGCGTCATACCTTGCTCTTGGGTGGTATCGCTCTGGTGGCAGGGACGGTACTGGCTTTCGGTGCTCCCTACCGACGGGACCGCATCCTCGTCCTCTTCAGCTCGGATCAGGAACTGTTCGATCCCAACGGGCTTCTCCGCACGCTCGGTTGGCAGATCGCCCAGGCTCGCCTGGCCTTCGGGGGTGGTGGTTGGTTCGGAGTCGGGCTCGGGATGGGGCGGCAGAAGTTCCAATGGTTGCCGCACGCCCACAACGACGCCATTTTCGCCGTCGTCGGCGAGGAACTCGGTGTCGTCGGCTGTCTCGTCTTGCTCCTCCTCTTCTTGGTTCTCGCCTGGCGCGGACTCGGTATCGCGCGGCGGGCGCCCGATCGCTTCGGGGGAATCCTCGCGGTGGGAATCACCAGCTGGCTCGTCAGTCAAGCGTTGATCAATGCCGGTGGGATCAGCTCGGTGCTCCCGTTCACCGGTATTCCGCTTCCCTTCGTGAGCTACGGTGGCTCCTCGCTCGTCACATCGCTCGCGGCAGCAGGAATCCTGGTCAACATCTCGCGGGTCACGCTGCCCCGGCCCATGCCGGCGTCCGCTGCACCACGAGAGCGCCCGCGGCACGCTCCGCTGGCCGTCTCGTTGCGCCGTTTTGGCCGGCACGGTCGACGCCGGATGGCGCCGCGAGCGGGAGGACGTCATCGATGAGGTGGCCGGCGCACTTGAGCCATCTTCAGCCGGGCTTACCGATCCACTTCCTCGGCATCGGCGGTGCCGGGATGAGCGGCTTGGCCGAACTGCTGGCTGATCGCGGCTATTGCGTCACCGGCTGCGATGCTGCCTGGTCACCGGTCCTCGACCGACTGGTAGCTCGCGGCATCCCGGTCTCCGTCGGTCATGACGAGCGCCACGCCCAGGACGCGCACCTGCTCGTCGTGACCAGCGCGGTGCGGGCCCAGCATCCCGAGGTCGCCGCCTTCGCGGCTCAGCGCATTCCGATCGTCAAGCGAGCCGCACTGCTCGGTTGGCTGGCAGCCAGTTACCGGACGATCGCGGTCGCCGGGACGCACGGCAAGAGCACCACCTGTGGCATGATCGCGCTCGCTCTCGACACGGCTGGGCTCGCTCCCGGGTTCGCAATCGGAGCGGAGGTGCGCGATCTCGGCGGTACGTGCGCGCGGCTGCCCGGCCGGAATCTGTTCGTCGTCGAGGCGGACGAGTACGACTACAGCTTTCTTTTCCTCGAGCCGGACATCGCTGTCGTGTTGAACGTCGACCATGATCACCCCGATCTGTTCCCCGACCGAGCGAGCGTCGCCCGTGCCTTTCGGCGTTTCCTCGCTCGCCTGCGTCCGGGTGGGACAGCCGTCGTTTCGGCCGACGACCCGGTCGCTCGTGTACTGGCCGACGACCTCCAGGCACGCGGCCAGCGAGTGGTGACCTTCGGCGAAACTGCCGAAGCCGCCTATCGGGTCTTGCCCGATGGCTCGCTGCGCGATCCGAGCGGTGCGACCTGGCCACTCGCACTGGCTGTCCCTGGCAGGCACAATCGTCTGAACGCAGCCGCGGCGACAGCGGCTGCTGTCCAGTGCGGGGTGCCACTGGAGATCGCAGTGCAGGCACTGGAACGCTTCAGCGGTGTCGGGCGACGCTTCGAAGAGGTGGGCATGGTGAATGGGGTGCGCGTGATCTTGGACTATGCGCATCACCCGCGGGAGATCGCTGCGACGATCGCCGCAGCCCGGGAACGTTTTCCCGCGGCCCGTCTTTGGGCGGTGTTCCAGCCGCATACCTATAGCCGGACGGCGCGCTTTCTCACCGAGTTCGCGCAGGCGCTGGAACTGGCCGATCTGGCCGTCGTCGCCGAGATTTACGCGGCACGCGAGCGACCGCTCGCCGGTGTCGATGCAGCGGCCCTGGCCGGAGCGATTCGCCGCATTCCGGCCATCGCCGTGCCTGATCCGGCAGCAGCTGCCGAAACGGTCGGTGCCGCGATGCGGGCGGGTGACGTGGTCCTGGTGCTCGGGGCAGGAGACATCTGGAAAGCGGCTGTCTGGCTGCGAGAGGGGCGTATCGATGCCGACGCGGGCTGAGCGCAGCCGAGTGGTGACGGTCGATGGACGCTCGCTGCGCGTGTTGGTGAGCGAGCCCCTAGCCCGCTACACGACCTTCCGGATCGGTGGACCGGCCGACTTCCTCGTGCGGGCGAGCGACCGGGCAGTGCTGGAGGGCGCTCTGGTCTGGGCAGAAAGCGAGGGCCTGCCCGTCACCGTCATCGGCGGGGGGAGCAATCTCCTGGTGCGGGATGGTGGGATTCGCGGGCTGGTCATCGTCTTCCGTGCGCCGGGCGAGAGTCTCGGCGAACTCGCGGCTGCGGCCCAAGATGACGGGTCGGTTCTCGTCGCCCTACCGGCGACTGCGCCGCTTTCCTGGGTCGGACACTGGACGAGCGCACACGGTCTGGCGGGGATGGAGTGGGCGGCTGGCCTTCCCGGTGTCGTCGGTGGTGCTGTAGTCAACAATGCTGGCGCACACGGCGGCGAGATCGGTCACGTCATCGTCGATCTCGAGCTCTACGATCTGTCGTCACGACAGATAGTTCGCTGGACTCGTGACCAGCTGACACCGCGCTATCGGATGACTGCGCTCAAGGTGCTGTCCCAGCCGCGGAGTCTGGTCGTGTTGGGCGTGCGGTTGCGGCTCCTCCGGGACGACCCCGCCCGGCTCTCGGCCATCGCTGAGGAGCATGCGCGCTGGCGGCGCATTCACCAGCCGACCGGACCTTGCGCGGGATCGGTTTTCACGAACCCACCTGGCACCTATGCGGGGTATCTGATCGAACAGGCCGGTCTCAAAGGGTTCCGGATCGGGCAGATGGTCGTTTCCGAGCGTCATGCCAACTTCTTCGTCAACTTGGGCGGAGCCACGGCGCGCGAGGCGCTGGCCCTGCTCGAGGCAGTCCAGGAGCGCGTCGCTGAGCGGTTCGGCGTCGTCCTCCAGCCAGAGATCGAGATCATCGGGGAGCCGTGAGGGATGACGAGGAAAATCCGCGTCGCGGTCATTTTCGGCGGGCAGTCGGGTGAGCACGATGTCTCCTTGCGATCGGCTCGAGCGATCCTACGCCACATCGATCGCCAGCGCTTCGAGGTCGTACCGATCGGGATCACGCGCGAGGGTCGCTGGCTGATCGGTGGTGATCCGCTGCGCGAGTTGGCCGCAGCGAGCCGCCTGCCACTCGAGCTGGAACCGGTCAGCAGCGGGGCGAGCAGCGCTCCGGCAACGGGTGAGAGCGCTCTCGCTCATCTGGCGTCGCTGCCTGGTGGCATCGATGTCGTCTTCCCGGTACTCCACGGGCCGTACGGAGAGGACGGTACGATCCAGGGACTCCTGGAGCTGGCAGGCATCCCCTACGTCGGTTGCGGTGTCCTCGCCTCGGCGGTCGCCATGGACAAGCCGACGGCGAAGCGACTCTTCGCCAGCGTGGGACTCGAGCAGGCTCGCTGGATCGCTTTCACGTGGCACGAGTGGCAGCGCCAGCAGCCGACGCTCCTCGCCCGAATCGAACGGGAACTCGGTTACCCCTGCTTCGTCAAGCCGGCCAATCTCGGCTCTAGTGTCGGCGTGAGCAAGGTGCGCGGACGTGAGGACCTTCTGGCTGCGGTCGAGTTGGCGAACCGCTACGACCGTCGCATCGTCGTGGAAGAAGCGATCGATGCGCGCGAGCTGGAGGTGAGCGTCCTCGGCAACGAGGAACCGGTCGCTTCGATCGTGGGAGAGATCGTCCCGAGCCGGGAGTTTTACGACTACGAGGCGAAGTACATCGACTCCCACTCTCAGCTCCTCATCCCAGCGCCGATCAGTGAGGAACAGGCGGAAACAGTACGTCGGATGGCGGTGGAGGCATTTCGGGTGATCGACGGAGCGGGAATGGCTCGCGTGGACTTCTTCCTGGAGCGCTCGACTGGTCGGATTCTGATCAACGAGGTCAATACGATACCCGGGTTCACCGCGATCTCCATGTATCCCAAGCTCTGGGAGGCATCGGGACTGTGCTTTGGGGATCTGATCACGCGGTTGATCGAGCTCGCCCTGGAGCGGCACCAGGTGCAGCAGCGGCGACGAGTTCAGGCGACCCAGCCGTTCTCCGGTTGAGTCGCCGGCGCCGAGCCCGGCGCGCGGTCGTCCGCGGCGTCGTGACCGGCCAGTTCCTGGCTGCGTTGCTCGTCGTCGCTGGTGCCGTCCTGCTCGCCGGTTTCCTCGGGGGGCCCCAATATCAGGTGCGCACCGTGGTGGTACGAGGGAACCAGCTGGCATTCGCCGAGATGGTGGCCCGCGAGAGCGGTGTGCTCGGGCGGTCGGTTTTCCTGATCGATACGCGAGACGTCGCGCGACGAGTCGTCGCCCACCCGGCGATCGCCCAAGCGACCGTGCGGGCCTTCTATCCGGATACGGTGGTGATCGACGTGGTCGAGCGCGTGCCCGCCAGCGTGTGGACCAACGAGAACGGAACCTGGCTGGTGGATGACTGGGGCCGCGTGATCGGCACCGGCGACCGGTCCGGTTTGCCGCGCGTCCAGGTTGCGAAAAGTCTCTCTCTCGCTCCGGGACAGCGCGTTCCACCGAGCGTCGCGGCGGCGCTGGCCGAGGTGACGCGCCGCTATGCCGGTCGGCTCGGTGGGCTCGCCTATCAGCCCGGCGATGGTTTGGTGCTGGTCTTCGTTGGGGGCGAGCGTATCCTGCTCGGCGATGCCGAGCAGCTCGCGGAGCAATTGGCTGTGCTCGATGCCCTGCTGGCTGAGGGGCGGGGATTCTTGCATCTCGATCTTCGCGATCCCGACCGCCCGGTACTCTGGCAGATCGCACCATGACAGGAGGCGACGGTATGCTACACTGGAGCAGTGACGACTAGCACAGCGAGCAGGCGGTCGCTCCCCCCCTCGTCGGGGGTGCTCGGTTTTTCGAGTAGGCTGCTGGAGCGCATCGATCGAAGGGGCTGCGTCGGAGCGGAGGAAGGTGAGCGGGATGGCCATGTTCGAGAATCACCACGACGACCTCGAGTATTCGTTCGCGCGCATCAAGGTGATCGGCGTTGGGGGCGGTGGCGGGAACGCGATCAATCGGATGATCGAGGCAGGAGTGCAGGGGGTCGAGTTCATCGCCGTCAACACCGATTCCCAAGCGCTCCTCAAATCGCTGGCTCCGGTGACGGTCAGGATCGGTGACAAGCTGACGAAGGGGCTCGGGGCGGGTGGCCGGCCGGAGATCGGCGAGCGCGCTGCTGAAGAGAGCGCAGAGATCCTGGCCGAGTTGGTGCGCGGCGCCGATATGATCTTCATCGCAGCTGGGATGGGTGGTGGTACCGGCACCGGTGCCTCACCGGTCATCGCGCGGTTGGCGCGCGAGGCAGGAGCGCTGACCGTCGCGGTGGTCACGCGTCCCTTCGACTTCGAGGGAGCCAAGCGTCGCCGCATCGCGGACGAGGGAATCGCCGTCCTCAAGGAACACGTCGATGCCTTGATCGTCATCCCAAACCAAAGGCTGGTTTCGATGGTGGACCCGAAGACACCCCTGACCGAGACGTTCCGGATCGCTGATGACGTGCTGCGCCAGGGTATCCAGGGCATTACCGACTTGATCACCCGGCCTGGCCTGATCAATCTGGACTTCGCCGACGTCAAGTCGATCCTGCGCGATGCTGGCACAGCGCTCATCGCGATCGGGCGTGGGTCAGGGGAGAACCGCTGTGTCGATGCCGCTCGCGCCGCCGTCGAGAGCCCGCTCCTGGAGATGAGCATCGAGGGTGCGACGCGCGTGCTCTACAACATCGCGGGTGGACCGGACCTGACCATGGCCGAGGTGAGCGAGGCGGCCGAACTCATCCGCGGCATGGTCGACGACGAGGCGGAGATCATCTTCGGGACGACGGAACCGGACGACGCGATGGGACGGGACGTGACGATCACGCTCATCGCTGCTGGCTTCACCGGGACCGGCACGGCGCGGCGGCCGCGCACTCCTGAGCGCCGCTTCCGATCCGAGCCAATTCGCTCGACTGGCAACGGTGCCCCGCGCACGCCGATCCTGCCGGATGACGAGTGGACTGAGCCGTCGATCCTGCGCTTCCTCCGCGACCGCTGATGAGGAGAGGCGAACGCGGTGAAGTGCCCGTACTGTGGTGCGCGCGATGCCCGCGTGATCGACTCGCGCGAGCTCAACGGTGGGGAGAGCATCCGTCGCCGACGGGAGTGCGTCGCCTGTGGTCGCCGCTTCACGACCTACGAGCGGGTCGAGCCGATCTGGCTGATGGTAGTGAAACGCGATGGGCGGCGCGAGCCGTTCGACGTCGGGAAGTTGCGAGAGGGGTTGCGACTCGCCCTCAAGAAACGGCCGGTCTCGCCGGACGAGATCGACCGGATCGTGGCGACCGTGGAGCGCGAACTGCAGTCGCTCGGGACGAGCGAGGTGCCGAGCACGCTGATCGGTGAAATCGTGCTCCGCGAGCTCAAGCAACTGGACGATGTGGCCTACATCCGCTTCGCGTCGGTCTATCGGCGCTTCGCGGACCTGGAGGACCTGCGCCGAGAGATGGAGGCGCTGGGGTGGCGTCCCCAACCTGCGGTGACGGTGGACGAGACCAGCTGAGCCTCACGCTCGTCTCGGCGAGCGGTGAGCCGCTGGCCACGCTTCGCTACACCAACGATGGGAGCGACCGTTTCCGCTGGATCCCCGATCGCTTCCGGCTCATGGTGACCAGCGAAGGAGAGCCGGAAACCGAGTGCTCATCGCTCGAGCTCGACCTTCCATGGCGCTGGCGATCCTTGCCGATTCAGGAGAGAGAGCAGCGTGGTTGGCTCGTCTTCCCGGAAGGGCCGCCATCCTTCCCGGTCGTACTCCGGGTAATCAGGCGCACCGGCAGGACGCAGCGGGCTTTGGCCGCGTTCGCGCTACCGGTTCGCTTCTGCGGACGCAATCGTTTCGATCCACAGCGCGATCGTCTGCCCTGGGCGAATCGGATCGAAGAGCTCGGTCCAGTCGAGCCGTCCTGGGACACCTTCCAGCGCACGTTCCGACTGACGATCGCCCCCCGTGCGTTCTTTCGTGGTCTCTATCGTGAGGTCGTCCAGCTCCAGCGCCAGGCCGATGGTTTCGTCCGTGGTGGACTCTGCACCGGGCTCGCCCGCACCGCGCTCGCTCGGGCACTCAGCTGCCTGCCCGCCACGCACGACCTGCGCGAGACAGTACTCGTCCTGCACGGAAGGCAGTTGAGCGACCGAGCGCTTCTCGCTGGACTCCCCTGGTTCCTGTGGCCGAGCCCGCGCCGCGCCTATCGCGCTTTCGTCGGTGATCTCCTCGAGCGGGGTTGGAGCGAGCGCTGCTTCGACCTGAACGTCCCGCGGCCCTGGCGGCGCGATCTGCTCCAAGCCCTTCTCGGGCAAGGACACACGGTGGTGCCCTACGCCTTCTGCCAGGAGCGAGCCGACGAAGCGTTCGTCTGGGTCGCGGACCCGAACTATCCTGATGCGACGACCACCGTCGTCACCATCGATCTGGCGCGTGATCGCTACACCTATCCACCACTGGCGGTAGATGGGAGACGCACGACCATCGTAGCGGTGCCCCTTTCGGCCTACCTCGGGGGACGCACGGCGATCCTGGCGAGCCTGGCCAGTCCGCTCTTGACCGCGCCGCAGCGGGCGGTGCGCACGGCTGGTCTTGCGCTGTTCGTCTTCCTCACCGGGCTAGCAGTCGTGTTGCTCCGGAGAAAGCGCTGACGCGACCGGACCGTCCCGGTCGCGTCGGAAAAAGGAGGTTGGTCCCGGTTTAGAGGTGTTTCTCGATCTGCTGGAGGAGCCGCTGCTTGGGCATGGCACCGATGATCCGCTCGACCGGCTTGCCGCCCTTGTACAGGATGAGGGTGGGAATGCTACTGATGCCATGCTGCATCGCGACCTGCATGTTCTCGTCGACGTTGATCTTGGCGACCTTGAGTTTGCCCGCTTTCTCCTCGGCGATCTCCTCCAGGATGGGGGCGATCATCCGACAGGGACCGCACCAGGGTGCCCAGAAGTCGACGAGCACCGGTACCGGTGACTGGACGACTTCGCGTTCGAACGTCTCGTCGCTGACTGTTACCGGCTTGGCCATCCTCTCGCTCCCTCTCGCTCCGTTCCCCCACGACGCGTGGGTCGTTTCTCCTCACTATACGGGAGCGCTGCCCCCGTCGGCAAGGTAAGCAGCCCGACCGCGATTGGATCGTGCCGCCCTCGGATTGCTCGACGAGAAGCCTACATCGCGGCGTGTCGATCGGTCCGGTCGAGCTCGGGTCACCGTTCTCGCCAGGCTGCCGATAGCAGCGACGACGTACGGCTGTGGCGGTGACGGCGCGGCAGGACAGTGCTCCGCCTGTGGCGAGACTTGACGGCTCGGCCGGTTTACCGGCATGATCGGCCGGGCGATGGGTCGGCTCGCGAAACAGGAGCATCCGAACCGTGTTCGATGTCGTGACCTGCGGTGAGCTCCTCGTCGACTTCGTCGCGTTGCGGCGCGGCGTGCGGCTGGCCGATGCTCCGGCGTTCCGCCGAGCGGCCGGCGGTGCGCCAGCCAACGTGGCTGTGGGGGTGGCGCGCCTCGGTCGGCGAGCTGCCTTTCTCGGTCAGGTCGGTGACGACGACTTCGGCCATTTTCTGGCCCAAACGCTCCGCCGAGCCGGTGTGGACACGCGCGGGTTGCGCTTCAGCAGTGCCGCCCGAACCGCACTGGCCTTCGTGAGTCTCCGCGCGGACGGCGAGCGTGATTTCTTGTTCTATCGCCACCCGAGCGCCGACATGCTTTGGCGAGCGGAGGACGTGGAGCGCTCGATAGCTGGTGCGACTCGCATCGTCCACTTCGGTTCCGTCTCGCTGATCGATGAGCCAGCCCGCTCGGCGACGCTGGAAGCGGTCGCGCTGGCGCGAGCGGGCGGGGCGCTGGTCTCCTATGATCCCAACTTGCGTCTTACCCTCTGGCCCTCGCCGACGGCTGCGCGCGAGGGAATGCTGCGCGGGCTCGCGGAGGCAGATCTCGTCAAGTTGAGCAGTGAGGAGCTGGCTTTCTTGACCGGGTCGAGCGATCCAGCAGCCGCGCGCCAGTTGTGGCACGACCGGCTGCGCCTCCTGGTCGTGACGCTCGGTGCTGCGGGATGTGCCTACCTGACGCGTCACGACGAAGGGCGTGTACCCGGTTTTCCGGTCCGGGTCGTCGATACGACCGGTGCGGGGGACGGCTTCGTCGCTGGACTGCTGGTCGGGCTGCTCGAACACGGTGGGGAGTGGTCGCGGGAGGCGATCGAACGGGCGCTGCGTCTGGCCAACGCCGTGGGGGCACTCGTTTGCACGCGGCGGGGGGCGATTCCGGCGTTGCCGACGCGTCAGCGGGTGATGCAGTTCCTGCGCGCTGCTGCCGAAACGTTTTGAAACGTGTGGAAGGGAAGCGAGGAATGACGCGAGACCTGCGTGAGTTGGATCGGATCGTGCTCGGTGAGATCTGGACGAGCGACGAAGCGTGGCGCAACCTCGTTTTCCTCTGCGACGATCTCGGCCATCGTTTCGCTGGCACGGAGCACGAATGGCGAGCTGCCGAGTTCCTGGCCGAGCGGATGCGGGCCTACGGACTTCAGAACGTTCGCTTGGAAGAATTCCCGATGGCGACTTGGGATCGCGGTCCCTGTCAGCTTTGGGTCACTGCTCCGCTCGAGCGCGAGCTTCCGGCCATCGCCATGCCGTATTGCCCGAGTGCCCGACTGGAGGCCGAGGTCATCGATGTCGGCGAAGGCGAGCTTCCGGACTTCGAGCGCTGGGCGAGCGAGATTCCGGGCAAGATCGTCCTCACTGATGCCGAGACGAACCGCCCGGGCGAGCGCAAGAGTCACCGGACGGACAAGTTCAACTGGGCGATCCAGCGCGGAGCGGTTGCGGTGCTGTTCATCAACCAGAACCCCGGGCAACTCCACATCACCGGCTCGCTCACTGGTCGGAACCCCAACGGGACCCGAGCGGTCGATCGCGAGGCGCTGATTCCCGGGCTCGGCCTGAGTTACGAGACGGGGATGCTGCTGCGCCGGTTGGCCGAGCGAGGAACGTTGCGTCTCCGCATCGCGACCGAGAACCACACGTACGACTCCCGCTCGGCCAATGTCATCGGCGAGATTCCCGGCCGGGAGCGACCGGACGAGATCGTGCTCGTCGGTGGACATTACGATGGACACGATATCGCCCAAGGTGCCAGTGACGATGGTGCAGGGACAGTCGTCGGGTTGGAAGTCGGCCGGGCACTCGCTCCACTGGTCGGCCAGCTTCGGCGGACGGTGCGCATCATCTGCTTCGGTGCGGAGGAACTGGGCCTGCTCGGGGCCTATCATCACGCGGCGCAAGCGGCGGCGCGCGGCGAGCGTTTTCGCTTCGTGCTCAACCTGGACGGTGCTGGGCGTGGCACCGGTGGGCAGGAGCAGCTGGTGCTTTCCGGACTGCCCGAGCTCGTTCCCTATTTCCAGTCTCTCGCCCGCCAGCTTCCCTACGATTTCACCATCCGCGATGAGCTGAACGCTCACTCCGACCATTTCCCGTTCGCACTGCGCGGCATCCCGAATGCCACGCTGAGCAGCCGCGATGCGACGGCTGGGATGCTCGGGCGCGGCTGGGGCCATACCGAGGCCGATACGCTGGACAAGGTCACCTTGCGCAGCATCCAGCTGGCGGCTGCTCTCGCTGTTCGTCTCGTCATCCGGCTCAGCGAGGACGAAACCTTCCCAGGGCGGTTGCGCACACCCGAGGAAGTGCGCCAGCAGCTAGCCGACGCCGGACTCCTCGAGCGGGTACGGGCAACGGAAGGGAGTGTGATTTGACGCCGCACACCGGCGTGCGGCGTCAAAAAAACTGGATGCTGCTGTTCAGGGCGCGGAATCCTGACGACTGGGTCCGCTTACGCCTCGTAGACTGTCTCGCCGCCGATGACGGTACGCAGCACCCTGATCTCCGCGAGCTCCTCAGGATCGACGCGGCGCGGGTCGCGCTCCAGCACGACGAAGTCGGCGAGCATGCCGGCCCGGAGCATCCCCTTGCAGTGCTCCTCGAAGCTCGCGTAGGCGCCGTTGACCGTATAGAGCGGCAGCGCTTCTTCGACGGTGATCGCTTCTTCCAGCGCATACGAGCGGCCGCTGGCGGTTCGCTCCTGCACAGCCGCCTGGATGCAGCGCAAGGGCTGGTAGGTCGAAACTGGGCAATCGGTCGAGAAGACGAGCCGGATGCCTGCATCCAGCAGGCTGCGGAACGGATAGGTGAGCTGGATCCGTTCGAGACCGAGGTGGCGGATGAAGCCATCGCCGTATTCGGCGATGAAGATCGGTTGGCTGACGACGACAACGCCGAGGCGGGCGATCCGCTCGATGAGGTCGGGGCGCAAGACGCCGCCGTGCTCGATGCGGTGACGGTGGTCTGGGCGAGGCAGCCGCGCGAGGGAGCGTTCGTAGGCGTCGAGCACCATCTCGATCGCCCGGTCACCGATCGCGTGCGTGGCGACCTGAAAGCCGGCGGCGTGTGCCTGCCAGACCAACTCGTCCAACTCTTCCTGAGACCAGATGGTGATCCCGTAGTTGTCTGGGCGCGGATCGTCGAGGAAGGGGCGACTCACTGCCGCGGTACGCCCGATCAGGCTTCCATCGGCGAAGAGCTTGACCGGGCCGATGCGGAGGTGGTGGTCGCCGAATCCCTGCTTGATGCCCAAACCGAGGAGGTGGGGTAGGAGTTGGTGCCGGAGCATGATGGAAGTGCGGAGCCGAAGCTGCCCGCGCTGGACTGCCCGCTGGAACGCTTCGACCTGCTGGGGATCATCGAGCCCGGCATCCTGGCTCGACGTGATGCCGGCCGCGACGTAGGCATCGTTGCAGCGTCGGAGCGCTTCCACCATATCCTCGAGCGTCGGTGCTGGGATGACTCGCTCGACGAGTTCCATCGCGTTCTCCTGGAGGAGCCCGGTCGGGTCACCGTGCTCATCGCGCACGATGTGCCCGCCCGGCGGATCGGGCGTCTCGCGACTCACACCAGCCAGTTGCAGCGCCAGCGAATTGGCGACGAGCATGTGCCCGGAGCTGTGGACGAGGACGAGCGGGTGCGCCGTGCTGGCGCGATCGAGATCCCAGCGGGTCGGGTGGCGGTGCTCGGTCAACGTGTTGTCGTCGTAGCCGCGCCCGCGGATCCAGCTGCCGGATGGTGTCCGTTCGGCACGCTCGGCGAAGCGGGCAACGATCTCCTCGATCGAGCGCACCGCGGGATAGCGGCAGTTGACCTGCCCCAGCACGAAACCGAAACTGAGCATATGGTTGTGGGCTTCGTTGAAGCCGGGCAGACACGTCGCACCAGCCAGATCGAGCCGACCCGCCCCGCGCGGCAAGGCTGCTTCCACCTCGGCCAGTGAACCGGCCGATACGATCCACTCCCCGATGACGCCGAACGCTTCCACTTCCGGCTGGCTCGGGTCCATAGTCAAGATGGTGCCGTTGGTGACCAGATAAGCCTGCATCGTTTCGCTCCTTCTCGTCGAGCCGTGCGTGTCCGTCTCCATCCAGCACCCTAACGGTTCGGAAGGTGGCGAACAAGGGGGAAACAGCAGGCAGCCACGAAGTCACAGAACGTGCCGGAGGTAATGGCCTCCTGTGCTCTGTGGTCGGAGGAACTGAAAGACTGCAGTGCACGTTCGTCGGTCGGCAGCGCATCGTGGGTTTATCGACGACAGCGGTGTTAGCGAGCAGTCATTCTTCGGCCAGCAGCCTCGCCACCGACTGTTGACCGGCCGAGCGGGTTCGCGGGGGCGGAAGAGGATTCTTGGTATTGACACTCATCGATTTTAGTATTACCATGGGCCTGGAGGGTAGAGGATGGAGCGTCATTGCTGCCCGATCGACGACCGATCCCTTGCCGGACCCGCGCAGCCGACTCGACAGCTGGCGCAACTTGCCCGGGCGCTGGCCGACGAGACGCGCCTGGAGATTCTCCGGCTGCTCGTCGAGCAGAACCAGCCGCTCTGCGTCTGTCACCTCGTCGAGCGCGTGCCGGTCGGTCAGCCGACGGTCTCTCATCACCTGCGCCTCTTGCGCCAGGCAGGACTGGTGACGGTGGAACGACGCGGTACGTGGGCGTACTATCAGGCGACACCGCTCGCCCGTCTCTTGCTCGAGCGCCTCAGCGAAGCGATTCACCGTCCGGTCAAGGCGTGAGGGAGGCGATCGAGATGGATACCTTGCTCCGGCGCTTTTGTATCGACGACGGTCGATACAATCCCGCAAGACTCAGCTGGTCCAGGCAGCTCGGGGCATCCTCGCTCGCCCGAACGGGAAATCGGATGGACGCGGTTGCTCGCACGTGCCTGCCCGGCTCGGGAGCGCGGTTTCGCCTCTCCTCCGCTCTCCAGAGTTCTGCAGAGGGGATCTCCGGCGGATTGCTGTTGCGTACACCGGTGCACGTCGTTCGTGGATCGAGTCTGTCCATGCTGGTCGACCGCTTTGTCGACTCCTGAGTTCGTCGAGAGGAACCCGAACAGCGGCCGAAGGCGCCTCTCGAGGCGCTCGGTAAGTCGCTTCCATCTCGCTCGGGACGCGGGGCGCACGCTGGAGCGGTCATTCGCGTATGAGTGTTTTGCGAGTGAAGGAGGCGCGAGGATGGTTGCCCGGGAGACCTTGCCGGTCGTCGTGGTCGGTGCTGGACCGATCGGGTTGGTGGCAGCTGCTCACCTCGCACAGCGGGGACTTCCGTTTCTCGTTCTCGAAGCTGGTCCGGACATCGCGACGTCGGTCCGTCGCTGGAGTCATGTACGGATGTTCTCTCCTTGGGACTTCGATCTCGATCCCGTCGCGATGAGCCTGCTGACGAGCGAGGGATGGTCTTCACCCGATCCCGAGCGTTACCCGACTGGTGGCGAGTTCATCGCTCGCTTTCTGGAACCACTGGCTCGACACCCACGCATCCGGCCCGCTCTCCGCTTCTCGCATCGGGTGACTGCCATCGGCCGCCTCGGGCGAGACAAGCTGTCTGGGCACGCTCGAGCTGGTCGTCCCTTCGTGCTGCGGGTGACGACACCCACCGGTGAGGAGGAACTCCTCGCCCGGGCTGTCCTCGATGCCTCGGGAGCGATGCCCAATCCCCTCGGCGCGAGCGGTTGGCCGGCACTCGGCGAGCGAGCGTGTACCGATTCGATCGATTACGGTATGCCGGACGTGCGCGGCCGCGATCGGGCACGGTATGCCGGTGCACGGACCCTCGTCGTGGGCGCAGGCCACTCGGCCTTCGGTACCCTCCTCGATCTCGTCAGTCTGGCTGAGCAGGAACCAGGCACCGTCGTGCACTGGGCGATCCGGCGACGCTCGCTCGCAGGTCGCCTGGGAAGCCTCCAGGACGAGCTGCCGGAACGAGGGCGTCTCGGTCAGCGTCTCGTGGCGGCACTCGAGGCTGATCGGATCGTGCTCCACCGCGGTATCTTCATCGATCGCCTGGAGCGCACGAGCGAGGGAATCGTCGTCTTCGCTGGCGAGCGAGCACTGCCTCCGGTCGACCGTATCGTCTGCGCCACCGGGTATCGGCCGGATCTCGAACCGCTGCGGGAACTCCGGCTGGCACTCGATCCCGCCGTCGAAGCCCCGATCGCACTCGCTCCAGCGATCGATCCTGCTCTCCACAGCTGCGGGACCGTACCGCCACATGGAGTCGAGGAACTCACCCATCCGCAGGAACCGGACTTCTTCGTCGTCGGACTCAAGAGCTATGGGCGGGCGCCGACCTTCCTCCTCCGGACTGGCTATGAGCAGGTCCGATCGATCGTCGCCGCGCTGGCCGGTGACTGGAATGCTGCGCGCCGCGTCGAGCTGCGGCTTCCTGCCACTGGTGTATGTGGTGGGGCGAAAGCCGAAGCGTGCTGTTCGGAGCCAGGCGTGGCGGAGAAGGAGACCGATCAGCGGACTGTCGTCGCCGAGCGGCCCCTTCTCCTCGTTGGTGGCCCTGAGCTCGCTCGCCTCCGTCCGGCACCCGAAATCGCCGGGCCAGCGTGCCCATGGCCGCGTCCCGCGAAAGCCGAGCAGGGCGTTTGCTGCGCCGACCGAGCTGACGAGCCGGTGTGCACCTGTGAGAGCGAGTCGGCGGGGCAGACGCGTTGTGGCTGAACACGCTCAACCAGCCGGCTCGCTGGCCATGCGGCGTCCTTCCTCGTGCAGGAGCCAGCGGGCCAGGAGGACGAGAATGATCACCAGGTAGATTGTCCCGCCGCCGATCCACATGAGCAGCCCAGCGACCTGCTGGTCGACCAGCGGAGTGAACCTCCACGGCATGGCAGCGTACCGGTACGGCTCGTAGAGGACCTCATCGGCCAGCGTGAGGATCGCTCCGATGACGGTGCTCGCAACGGCCGTGATGAAAACCATGAGACTCGCCCATAGCCCGCTTACCCGGTGGTGCCGCGGTACCGGATCGATGATCGGCCACCAGAAAAGGAGCGCTGTCCCAAAGAAGCTCAAGTGCTGGAGATCGTGCACAGACTGGTGGAGTACGGCTCGTTCGTAGAGGGCGGGGAAGTGCCAGACCACGAGAGCCAGGATGGACAAGCCGGTCGCGACGAGCGGCCTAGTGAGAAACTCCAGAATGCGGCGTGACCAGATCGGCCGCAGGAGAAGGCGCGTCACGAGACCCGCCCGCTGTGGCGGCAGAGCTCGCAGGATGACCTGGACTGGGCGACCGAGGAGGAGCAAGGGAGCGGTCACCTGGATGAGGACGAGGTGCTGCGCCATGTGCATCGTCAGGAGTTCGTCGTTCCAGGTATCGAGTGGTCCAGCGAGCGCGATGAGGGCAGTCAGCATGGCAGCGTAGAACGCGATGACCCAACTCGTCGGTGCTGGACGTCCTCGCTGCGCGAGACGCCGGAGCGCGAGCGTATACACGATCGTCGGGACGGCGATCAAGAGCAGCGAGGGTGGGTAGAGCGTGATGCCGAGCACGTTCGGACAGGTGGGGCACGTATGGAGCAGCGGTAGGAGCATCACAGCACCTCGCAGCGCAAGTGCGCCTTTCTAGTCAGGTCAAGGGTACCACCACTCGATCGGTCCTCCTCGCCGATCGCTGACCGGAGCGTAGACTCCAGCACTGGTGTGGAGCAGGGCGACGGGCTGCTGCTCCCCGAGATTGGGCGATGGAAACGGGCGAGGCGAGTTCGTCGAGCCGCAAGACGACGAGCATCCCCGGTACTCATCCAGGAGATCGCTTTAGCCGGCACGTCGCCTCGAGCGACCTCCCGATCCGAGAAGCCGAGCCTGGACGTTTTGTTGCCGAGCTGGAGGAACCAGCGAGCGCTTGGGGCAAGACATGGGTACGCCTGCGGCGCATACTGATCGGTCGGCCGCTCCGCACGACCGAAGCAGCCCACGAGCGGATCGGGAAGGCAAAAGCGCTGGCCGTCTTCTCGTCGGACGCGCTTTCCTCGACCGCTTATGCGACCGAAGAAATCTTGCGCGCCCTCGTCCTGGCCGGAACAGCGGCCTATGCCTTCGTTCTGCCGATCGGACTGGCGATCGTGCTTCTGCTGGCGATCGTCGTCTTCTCCTACCGTCAAACGATCCGTGCCTATCCACACGGGGGTGGGACAGACATCGTCACCGAGGACAATCTCGGTATCGCGCCCGGCTCGTTCGCAGCTGGCGCGCTGCTCAGCGATTACGTCCTCACGGTCTCGGTCAGTATTTCGGCAGGTGTCGCCGCGATGACTTCGGCTTTCCCCTCGCTCTATCCGTACCGGGTCGAGCTGGCCGTCGCTGCTATCGTTCTGCTCACTGTCGCCAACTTGCGTGGCGTTCGCGAGAGCGCGACCATCTTCATGCTCCCCACCGATGCCTTCATCGTCAGCCTGGGCGCACTGGTCCTCCTCGGGCTCGCTTCGCTGGCTGGTATCGGACCCCAACCACAGCCAGTCCATGCCGAGGTACCACTGCCGAGTAGCCCACTCACGCTCTTCCTCAACTTGCGAGCCTTCGCCTCCGGGAGCACGGCACTGACCAGCGTCGAAGCGATCACTGATGGGGTTCCGGCCTTCAAAGAGCCACAAGCCGAGAACGCCTGAACCACGCTCCCCGCCATGGGGCTGATCCTGGCCTTCCTGTTCAGCGGGATCACATTCCTCAGCTATCACTTCCACCTGATCCCGAACGAGCGCGAGACGATCGTGTCCCAGCTCGCTCGCACGCTGGTCGATGGCTCACCGTTCTACTCCGTGATCCAAGCGGTGACCGCATCGATCCTGTTCTTGGCGGCGAACACGGCGTTCGCTGATTTCCCGCGCCTGGGCTACTTCCTCGCGCGCGACCGCTTCCTGCCCCGCCAGTTTCGCTTTCAGAGGGATCGTCTCGCGTTTTCGACCGGTATCCTGACGCTCGGCGTGCTGACGATTCTCCTGGTGATCGCTCGTCATGCCAGTGTGGCAGCACTCGTCCCGCTGTACGCAGTCGGCGTTTTTACGGCATTCACGCTCTCCCAGACGAGTATGGTCGTTCACTGGGGGCGCAGTGCCCAGGGAGAGCTGCGTCGCGCCCCGTGGCACAGTCTCGTCATCGATGCCGTCGGCGCTGTCGTGACCGGCATCGTGACCGTGGTGGTGATCGTCACCAAGTTCACCCACGGAGCCTGGATCGTCATGCTCCTGATCCCATCCCTGATCGGGACGATGCTCGCGATCCACTGACCTTACGTTTCTCTCGCTGATCGATTGCGCATCTCGAGCGAGGAAGCGCGGCACCGGCTGCGTCTTCTCCCGCGCCGGAGCGTGGCGATCGGGACGATCGCCTCGCTCGATCGTGCTTCGCTGACCGCGCTGGCCTCTGCTCGGGTCATCGCCAACGACGTGACTGCTGTCCATGTGGCGACCGAGCCGGAAACGGGCCTCACGCTCCAGCAGCGCTGGCGCGAGGCCAGTTTGACGATTCCCCTCGTCATCGTCGATTCACCCTACCGCGAGCTGCTCGGGCCGCTGGTGGCAGTCATCGAGAAACTTCACCGCGAAAAGGGAGGACCGCTCATCACGGTGGTCATTCCGGAATTCGTTCCTGCCCACTGGTGGGAGCGTCTTTTGCACACTCAGACCGCTTGGCGTCTGCGGCGAGCGCTCGCGCACCTTCCTGATGTCGCCATCACGATGGTCCCGTACCACCTCCGGGACTGAACGGCGCCGGTCGGCGCACCAGGACGGGAACTGGGGCGTGCGCCAAGACCTGCTCGGCGGTGGAGCCCATCAGCACGTCACGGAGACCTGTCCAGCCGTGTGTCACCATGGCGATCAGGTCGACGGATCGGGCTCGTGCGGTTTCGACGATCGCCTGCGCTGGTCGTCCGTCGGCCACGAGCCACTGTGTCCGGTATCCCTCAGCCGTCAGGCGATCGGCCAGTTCACGGAGGTACGC
Source organism: Thermomicrobium sp. (assembly GCF_053493975.1). Taxonomy (NCBI): domain Bacteria; kingdom Pseudomonadati; phylum Thermomicrobiota; class Thermomicrobia; order Thermomicrobiales; family Thermomicrobiaceae; genus Thermomicrobium; species Thermomicrobium sp. Next base: position 43,792 of record NZ_JBRBZA010000022.1, on the reverse strand, counting down.
TTCAGGATCGTCCCCGGTCACGTCGGCCTCGATGCGTCGGGCGCGGCTCTCACGCACGTGGAGGAGCAGAACTTCCCAGCCTTTCGTGCCGAGCACTGGCAGGAGAGCGAGCGCCGCTTCGGCGAGTCGAGAACCATCGAGTGGAACGAGGGCGCGGTCGAGCACCGGTTCCTCGACGGGCGGTGGAAGATGAGCCGGGACGACGAAGACCGGCGCTACGCCACTGCCGATGACTTGAGCCGTCACCGAGCCGAGCACCAGCCGGCGCCAGCCTGCCCGGGCATGCGCGGCCATCACGAGGAGTGGATCGGGTACCTCGGCCGCGAGCCGCGTCAGGACGAGGGCAGGATCACCTTCTTCGACGAGGATGCGGGCGGGACGACCGCCCGGGAAGGTTCGGGCGACTTCCTCGAGGTAGCTGCGGCACTCGGCTCGCCAGTCTTCGAGCAGCGCACGTAAGAGTTCCTGCTCCTGCAACGAGCGTAATCCTACCGGAACATCGAGAACCGAGACGAGCACGAGCGAGGGTTCCAGTCGAGCGGCCAGGGCGCGCGCCCAGGGAAGCACGCGCTCGCTCACGCCATGCGGTTGAGGCTTGGTGCGGTCGTACTCGAGCGGCACGATCACTGTCGGCACAGTCGAACTCCCTCCCCTCGACAGAACCTGGACAACCGAGCGAGCCGATTCAGTCGCGCGGCGGCGGCACTTCGACCGGCTGCCGCACCGTCCGCCGCTCGGCGAGCACGAGCGAGACGATGACGCTGATGGCGAGCGTCACGATCACGATACCCAGCGACAGTGCTGTCGGGATCTTGTAGAAGTCCTGAATCAGCATCTTGATGCCGATGTAGCTCAAAATGAAGGCCAACCCGTATCGCAAGTAGGCCAAGCGCCGAACCAAGCCGGCCAAGAGGAAATACATCGAGCGCAGGCCGAGAATGGCGAAGACGTTGGAGGAGAAGACGATGAAGGGGTCCCGCGTCACTGCGAAGATTGCTGGGATCGAGTCGAGGGCGAACATGAGATCGGTGATCTCGACGAGCACGAGCACGACGATCAGCGGCGTTGCGTAGCGCTTGCCGTCGATGCGGACGAAGAAGCGTTGCTCGAAGTAACGCGGGACGATCGGGGCGATGCGCGAAACGAGCCGGATGGCGATATTGTTCTCGACGTCGACTTCACGCTCTTCTTTCTCGAGCAGCATGCGAATGCCAGTGAAGACGAGGAAAGCGCCGAAAATGTAGAGGATCCAGTGGAACTGGCTGATGAGCCAGGCACCGCCGAGGATCATCAGGCCGCGCATGATCAGGGCACCGAGAATGCCATAGTAGAGCACCCGATGTTGGTACTGCGCGGGGACGGCGAAGGCAGTGAAAATCAGGACGAAAACGAACATGTTGTCGGCCGAGAGCGACAATTCGATGAGATACCCGGTGAAATACTGGAGCCCGGCCTCGTGACCAGCCCACCACCAGAGGAAGACACCGAACAGCGACGAGAGACTGACCCAGAAAGCCACCCAGAGCCCGGCTTCCTTCATCTCGACCACGTGTGCCTTGCGATGGAAGACACCCAGGTCGAGGGTCAAGAGCGCGAGGATGAGTGCGAGAAAAGCGAGCCAACCCCAAAGCGGCACGTCGACCATTCGTTGCACACCTCCACCTGTTGACCGCTCGGCTCGTCGAGTCGGTCTCAAACGAGACCGAGAGGCGAGCCAGACGGATCGACCGACCCGTCGTGGTCTCGCCTCTCGGTCTCGCTCGGCCGAGGGTGTTCCCTGTGCTGACGACCGAACGCCCCAGCGCGGTCCGCTGGGAGGCTACTCCCCACGAGCGCCCGGAGTATAGCTCACGGTTCCACCCCGCGCAAGCGCGCGCTCGGGTGCCGACCGACCAAGCTGCCCCTGCACGGCGTTGCGGACTGGCCGAGCAGTCTCGCGTGATGCTGTCGTACGGGGCGGCGTGTGACCGTGACTGACCCAAACTGCTTGTCTCTCGTCGGACTGAGTGAGGTGCGCCATGGACGCCTTCTCCCCCGCGTGCTGGGACGTTGTCCGCGCGTGCGCAGGAGAGGCGGGTCGACAAGATGCCTGATCCGAAGAGATCGCTTGAGGAAAGGTGAGGGATATCTCGTTCTACTCTGCTCGATGCGCCGCGAGCGCGACGATACAGCCCTCGTTCGGTCGCAGGTGCAGGCTACCGGAGACCAGCTCGCCCGCACGGTCCAGATAGGTCGAGAGGAGGATCCGTCCCTGCAAAGCGAAGCGCGTCGTCGTGAACACCTGCTCACGACCGCCGAAGTCGAGCGCGACCAGCAGGCGCCGTCCAGCTGCCTCGCGGAGGTAGACGAGGAGGTCACGGGTCGCTGAGACGGGGCGGTAGCTGCCGATCGCCAGCGCTGGTTCGGCGCGACGAAGGACCAGCAGTTGGCGGCAGAGCGAGAGCATCGACCGCGGATCATCGCGCTGGACTGCGACGTTCCTCGTCGGATAGTCAGGGTTGAGGGGAAGCCAGGGTTCGACCGTGGAAAAGCCGGCGTAAGGGCTGGTATCCCATGGCATGGGTGTTCGGCAAGGGTCACGCCCAGCTCCGGGACCGATCGTGTGCTCCAGGGGGTCGCGGCGACGATCCGGCGGGATAGGAACGTCGGCGAGGCCGAGTTCGTCCCCATAATAGACGGTCGGTGTCCCGCGCAGGGTCAAGAGGAGCATCGCGGCGACCCGCGCCTGATCCTCCCCGATGCGTGTGGCGACGCGCGGGCGATCATGGTTGCTCAGCACCCAGTTCGGCCAGTCGTCCGGACCGAGCAGCGCCTCGTAGGTATCGATAGCGGCAGCGATCCGCTGCGCTTCCCAGGGCACCAGCATCAGCTGGAAATTGAAAGGGAGATGAAGCTCGCGGCGATGCCGGCATCCGTAGTACGTGACCAAGCGACCGATCGGGAGATAGATCTCGCCGATCAACAGGCGTTCCCCGAACGCGTCGGCCACCTGACGCATGCGAGCCAGGATCTCGTGGACCTCCGGCCGGTCGCTGGTGTAGACAGGCAAGAGTTCCCGGTAGGCCGGCTGATCGGGCGTGTAATCCGGGTCGACCGGATTGTCGCGCAGTTCGGCGTCCTTGATCAGATACCAGATCGCATCCAGCCGGAAGCCATCGACCCCCCGCGCGAACCAGAAGCGCAAGACATCGAGCATGGCTGCCTGCACCTCCGGGTTGCGCCAGTTCAAGTCCGGCTGCTCCTTGAGGAAGGTGTGGAGATAGTACTGTCCGGTCGTCGGGTCGAGTTCCCAGGCCGAACCCCCGAAAACACTGCGCCAGTTGTTCGGTGGTCCGCCATCGGGAGCCGGATTGGCCCAAATGTACCAGTCGCGGCGCGGGTTGTCGCGATCACTGCGTGACTCGACGAACCAGGGGTGCTGGGCGGAGGTGTGATTGGGGACGAAGTCGAGAATGACCCGGATCCCGCGGGCATGAGCATCGGTGATCAGCCGGTCGAGGTCGTCGAGTGTGCCGAAAGTAGGATCGACATCCAGATAGTCACTGATGTCGTATCCGAAGTCGGCCATCGGGGAACGGAAGATGGGCGAGAGCCAGAGCGCATCGACTCCCAGCCAGGTCAGGTAATCGAGCTTGCGGCGGATCCCTTCCAGATCACCGACGCCATCACCATTGGAATCGGCGAACGAGCGTGGATAGATGTGATAGATGACCGCGCGCTGCCACCAGGACCAGCGTCGCTCTTCTTCCACCGTTCCCTCCCCGCACGGCGAGAGCGCCGGCGAGCGATTCGCCCGCGCGGCGCTCTTTCGATCGCGTCATCGCTCAGCGCCGGGCTGCCTGCCGCGCGCTCACCAACCGAGAGACGAGCACGCTCGTGCCCACGGCGACGAGAAAGACGAGCGGGATATCGATCAGGAGAAAGCCCCAGCTCAGCGCCAGTTCTCCATTGACCAAGCTTGCCAATGCTCCGAAGAGGACACTCAGGACGACCAACGCGGCCGTGCGCAGCCGGACCGACGCGATACGCCAGCAGATCAACCCGACGAGGATCCCTGCGCTGATCGGTAGGATCTCACCCATCGCCCGTTCCTCCCATCCGCGACCGTTTCACCCGCGTACCAGCCTGCCGCACGCTGCTGGGGCTGTCAAGCCGACACGCATGATGACTGCTCTCTCTGGATCCCCGCCTCGCTCGGCACCGACGGATTTGTCTTCATTACGCCTGGTTCAGCGGTGCGGCTTTCGTGGGAGAGACAGAGGCGTCCTCGTGACAGGAGCCGTGAGAGCGCAGGAACCGCAGCGCCACCGCGCACACGCTCGTCGCCTTGACGTCACGCCGGCGGAAGGCTTGACTTGAGTGCTGCGGGGCGATGCCGCAGAGAGGTAACCAGCATCGATGACGACCAGCACGAGTCAGGATCCCTTCCAGTTGCTCCGGCGTATCCTCGAGCTGGAGAAGCGCAAAGGATTTCAAGATACCGCTGCCGCTGGTGGACTGGAACGCTTGGTCGCACGCAATCTTCCGGGTTGGCTGGCCGAGTTCCCGAGCCAGAAAGTGCGACTCCAGCAGTTGGCAGCGCTCCTCCGCGGTTACGCCGACCGTTCGCCGGCTGCCCGCGCGGAGTTGATCGAAAAAGCACTGGCCGTATTGGACGGAGAGGCGATCCTGCCCTCCGAACAGGCGCGCCGACCGGCTCGCCCGCGCGCAGCAGCACGCACTGCGCCTGTTCGTATCGACCGAGCGGTGACGCCCGATGACCCAGTGACCGTGCTGCCCGGCGTCGGCAGCCAACGAGCCCGCCAACTGGAAGCGCTCGGCGTCACCACGGTCCGCGACCTCCTCTATCTCGTCCCCCGCCGCTATCTCGATTACACCCAGGTCGTGCCGATCGGTCGGCTCGGACGCCTCGTTCGCCCCGGTGAAGAGGTGACGTGCTCCGTCATCGGTGAAGTCGTGCAGATCGAGACACGGGAGACATCGGGCGGCCGCCGCTATGTCAGCGTTCAGCTGCGTGACGAGACGGGGACGATCCCGGTCATCTGGTTCAACCCCTACATCGCGCGCCAGCTGGAAGTGGGGCAACGGATCGCGGTCAGCGGGCGGCTCGAGGGGAATGGGCCGTACGTCCGCTTCCGCAATCCGGAGTGGGAGCCGGCCGAGGCCGAGTTGCTCCAGACCGGACGCATCGTTCCGGTTTACCCGCTCACGCAGGGGCTGTATCAGCGCCAGTTGCGCCAGCTGACGCGAGCGGCGCTCGACCTGGCGCTTCCGCGTCTCGAGGACCCTCTGCCGCCAGCGTTGCGGGAGCGGAACCAGCTCCCCCCGCTCGCCTGGGCACTCGAGCAGCTGCACTATCCAGAGACACTCGCGGCAGCCGAGCGTGCTCGCCGCCGTTTGGCCTTCGACGAGTTCCTCGTCTTGCAACTCGGTCTCGTGCAGCGTCGACTCGCCTGGCATGCCCAAGCGGGGATCGCGATCCCGATCGACCGGGACTTCCTGGAAACGTTCCTCGCATCCCTCCCGTTCCAGCTGACCGGAGCGCAGCGACGCGCGCTCGAAGAAATCCTGGCGGATCTCGCCGAGCCGCACCCGATGAGTCGTCTCCTCCAGGGCGATGTCGGTTCCGGCAAGACGGTGGTCGCAGCGGCCGCAGCCTTGCTGGTCCACCGTGCCGGCTATCAGGCTGCCATTCTGGCCCCGACCGAGATCTTGGCTGAACAGCACTACCGGACTTTGACTCGTCTCTACGCTGCCTTGCCTGGCGGGGAACGGCCATTCGTCGCGCTGCTCACCGGAAGCACGCCGGAGCGCGATCGTGGATCGATCCTCGCAGGACTCGTCAGCGGGGCGATCAGCATCGTCGTGGGGACGCACGCGCTCCTCGAGGAGCGCGTTCGATTCCGGCGGCTCGCGCTGGCCGTCATCGACGAGCAGCACCGTTTCGGTGTCCTGCAGCGCCACACCCTGCGCAGTAAAGGGGAAAACCCGCACGTGCTGGTGATGACCGCCACACCGATTCCCCGCAGCTTGGCACTGGTCCTGCACGGCGATCTCGACCTTTCCATCATCGATGAGTTGCCGCCTGGGCGCCAGCCGGTCAAGACCTACGTCGTACCGGGACGGAAACGCACGCAGGCCTACGAGTTCGTCCGTCGCGAAATCGAAAAGGGGCATCAGGCTTTCATCATTTGCCCACTGGTAGAGGAGTCGGAGGCGATCGAGGCGCGCGCCGCGACGGCCGAGTACGAGCGTTTGCAGCGCGAGGTCTTCCCCGACTTGCGGCTCGGCCTCTTGCATGGCCGCATGAGCCCGCGGGAGAAAGAGGACGTGATGACGCGTTTCCGTGACGGTGAGCTCCATATCCTCGTTTCCACCGCTGTTGTGGAAGTCGGGATCGATATTCCCAACGCGACGGTCATCCTGATCGAGGGAGCTGAGCGGTTCGGCCTCGCGCAGTTGCACCAGTTCCGCGGTCGCGTCGGTCGCGGTTCCGCGCCGTCTTACTGTCTGCTCGTTTCCGACGCCAGCACGGAGACCGCGCGGCAGCGCTTGGAGGCGGTCGCCAGCACGACCGATGGTTTCCGGCTCGCCGAGATCGACCTCGAGCTGCGCGGCCCTGGCGAGTTCCTCGGAACCCGTCAGAGTGGTCTTCCCAATCTCCGCTTCGCCTCGCTGGCCGATCTGTCCACGCTCCAAGCCGCTCGCCGCACGGCCGAGGATCTTTTGCGCCAGGATCCGTCGCTCTCCGCACCCGAGCATGCTCCCCTGGCCGAATTGGTCCGTGCTCTCTGGACACGCAGCGTCGCCGACGTGAGCTGAAAGGAAAGGCAGTGATGCCGTCGCCGGTTTTCTGGCTCGACGAGAGCCTTCTCGGGCGCGTGCTCGCGCCCTTTCTCCGCCCAGCGCTGGAGCAGATGGGTTGGGAACTCCGCCAACAGCGCGATCTCACCGCCGTGACCGTCCGGAGTGCGCCGGGACTGGCGCTCCTCGATACGATCGAGGCATTGGCGCTCGTTCCGGCCTACGCTCTCGCGACTGACCTGGCGCTCGTCGCGCAGCACGCGAGTGTCGTGGCGCTGGAGACTCCGGAGCGGCCTGATCGGATCACCGAAGCGGTCGTCGTGAGCGAGAGCTGTCGGCCGGCCAGTCGGGCGCTGGCCCGTGCCACTATCGAGCCGTTCTTCGGTGTGCGGGTCCGAGCCTGGAACGGCGAACAGGGCGTCGCTGCGCTGCCGGTTCTGCGAGTCCAGGAGGACGAGGCGGCGCTCGGCCCACTCGACGAGCGCTACCATGATCTGGGGCGTGCCTGGTTCGTCCTGACCGGGCAACCATTCGTGAGCCACCTGCTGGTCGTCGCATCGGAGCTACCGAGTGACGCCCTGCGTCCTGTCGCCAGCCTGTTGCACAGGCTTGCCGAGGAACTCGCTGGCCGCGCTGCCGAGCTCGCGGCCGAACTGGTCGCTGCTCACCCGCTCGATGCCGAGCGACTGCGAGTCGTGCTGAGCGAGGCGTTCAGCGTCGTGACGCCCAAAGTGCGGAAAGCGGTCGACGAGTTGGTGCGGCGCAGCGGAAGTGGCTTGCGCGTACCACCAGGGGAGATCTACCGGCCGCTCGCTTCGTGATCCTCCGCTTCGGTTTCCTCTTCGTCGGGCAGTCGCGCGCGATAGACGCGAGCCAGCGCGGCGTACCATTCTCCACCGACATGATGGGCGAGCGGGGCTTCCTCCAACTGGAGCCAACGGTCACCGAAAAGTTCGTTGTCCGCTGCGACGGCCAGGACTTCGCCGACGAAGAGATCGTGGTCGCCGAGGCTCAGTCGGGCCGCGAGCCCGCATTCGATCTGGGCGATCGCTTCCTCCAGCACCGGAATGTCGGTCTCGAGCGCATCGGTCGGATGGAGCTGTGCCCGGGCGAATTTGTCCGCGTCGCGGCCAGAGAGGAGGCCGCAGAGGTGGAGAGCGGGCAGATACTCGATCGTCACGATGTTCAGGGCGAAGAATTCACCCTTGCTGAGGAGTTCGTGCGTCAAGCGGCTGGGGTGGACGGCCAGGCCGATGCGCGGTGGATCGAGGCTCAGCGGTATGACCCATGCCGCGGTCATCACGTTCGGTTGTGCCCGGTACTGTGTAGTGACGAGAACGACCGGGCCAGGTTCCAGCAATCGCGCCGCCATTCGCGGCTCGCGTCGCTCTTTGCGTCCCACGGTCCCTCAAATCCTTTCTAGAGTCGAGTGCTGGGAACGTGACGCGGCCAGCATCGCTTGGTAAACCGCATAGTACTGCTCGGCGATGCGCCGCTGCGTGTAGTGCACGAGGACACGCCGCCGGCCTGCTTCCCCGAGTTCGCGCAATCGCTCCGGGGTCGCCAGCAAGGTGGTGAGCAGGCGTGCCAGCGCCTCGACGTCGTCCTCCGGGAAGATCAAGCTCGGGTCGCCGATGACATGCGGAATTTCGCCGGAGGACGAACCGACGACCGGCACCCCACAGGCCATCGCCTCGATGATCACTCGTCCGAACTGTTCCTTCCAATTGCGGCGCGTTCGCGAGGGCACGACCAGGAGGTCGAAGCGGTTGAGCGCTTCCGGCATCAGTGTGGCTGGCACGCTCCCGCGGAAGATGACGCGGTCGCGCACGCCGAGCTGCGCGGCCAGCAGCTCGAGCCGCGTCCGCTCGGTTCCCTCACCGACGATCTCCAGCTGGGCCCGGACAGGCAAGCGGGCCAGCGCCCGGATGACGAGGTCGGCGCCTTTTTCCGGCACCAGCCGGCCGACGAACCCGAGTGTGGGAACGTCAGCCCGCGGTACCGACAGGGGACGAAAGAGGTCGGGATCGACTCCGAACTGTGGGATGACCGCGAGCGGCCCCCGGTATCCCTTCCGCCGGAGCACTGCGGCAGCTTCCTGGTTACCTGCTACCGCCATGCTGGCGAGCCGGTAATTCAAACGCTCGAACCAGGAGAAGGGCGGGGGGTAACGACGATAGAGATTTTGCCAGGTAAAGAAGAGAATCCGGGCTCCGGAGCGCCGTCCGAGCAGGGCGGCGTGCGCGGTCACCAGGTTGTATGGTTCCTCATCGATATGCAGGATGTCGGGGCGGAAGCGGGCGATCTGCTTACCCAGACCCGGATAGAGATGGATGTGATGATGACCGTTGAACCACATCGGCTCGACTGCGAGCTGATAGCCTTCGATGAAGCGTCGTTCCAGCTGGAGGACACCGACCCGACTTTCGTGCCAAGCTGGCGGTACGACAGCGAGGAGTTCGACGCCGGGCAGGCGCGCTAACTCCTCGAGCTTGCGCTGATACATGCCATTGACCAGGGCCTTCGAGACCATCAGGATCCGCATCGTTTCCCGACCACTGCTCGCGCGTTGTTCTCACCAGCCCCTGCGATCGCCTCGCGGTAGACCGCGACGGTCCGCTCAGCTGTTCGTTGCCAGCTGAACATCCTGGCACGAGCCAGACCCCGCTCGCGCAGCGTGCAGCGGAGTTCCGCATCGGTCAAGACGCGCACCAGCGCCTCCGCGAAGACTTCCTCCTCCGGTTCGACGAGGATTCCAGCCTCTCCGACGACTTCCGGCAAGCTCGTACAGCGAGCTGCAATGACGGGAGTGCCACAAGCCATCGCTTCGAGCGGTGACAGCCCGAACCCCTCGTAGCGAGAGGGGTACGCGTACACGCTCGCCAGTCGATACCAGAGAAGCTTTTCGTTCTCGCTGACCGGACCAGGAAGAAGAACATGCTGCTCCAAACCGAGTTCGCGAATGAGCGGTGCCAGCGGTGGATAGAGGCGTGGATTCGCACTGTGCGGCTGGCCCGGAATGACCAGCCGGGTACCCGCGGGGAGTCGAGGCAGGGCACGGGCAAAGGCGCGGACCAGGAGCGGGAGGTTTTTTCGGACGTCGAAGCCGCCCAGATTGAGAACTACCGGTCCGGTTATCCCCCATTTCTGAGCCAGTGCCTGCGTCGCGTCCGGTTCAGGAGCGGGTGCGAAGCGCTCCTCGACCCCGAGGGGAACCACCCGAATCCGCTCGGCCGGATAGCCGAGCGCGCGAACGATATCGTTTCGAGACCACTCGGAATCGGTCAGGACGAGGCGAGCTCGTCGCACGGTGCGGCGCATCAGCGCGGTGTAGAGGCGCACCGCCAACGAGGCACGATATTCCGGCAGAACGAGCGGGATGACGTCGTGGACGGTGACGACGAAGGGAGTCGACAGGCGCAGCGGTGCCGCGAAGTAGGGGATGTGCACGAGTCGTGGCTGGGCAGCGCGAGCGAGTTCAGGGATGCCGCGTTGCTCCCACCAGAGCTTGCGCACCTTTCTCGGCCAACGAGAGGGTGGGGCGAGGACCAGCACCCGTGCCGAGTCAGCGAGTTCCGCGAGTGGCTGATCCGGGAGCGCGAGGGTCACGACCGGATCATCGCGTCGAGCCAGTTCGCGCCAGAGCGCGAGCGTGTACTGGCCGCTGCCGGTCCGTGGGTGGGCGATGAAGGCACCGTCGAGTAACACATCGAAGCGTGATCCTGCCACTGCTCCCCGTTCCTCCCACGGTGAGTATAGAGTGTGCGTTCAGGACGGTCCGTCCTCGAGATACCGCGCCTATCCACCCGCCCGACGGGTTGGAAAGCCGTGCGTTCCAGTGGAGAAGCGGGTGCCCGCAGAGAGCGCGTCGCGGATTGCACGTGTACTCGCAGCGTGCTAGGCTAGTCATTCGGTGGAAAGCGAGTGCGGCTTCGCAGAAGAGCGACGGAGCGACGACCATGGCGATGTGCGAACTCTGTGGCAAGAAGCCGATGTTCGGCCATAACGTCAGCCACTCGAACCGGAAGACGAACCGAAAGTTCAAGCCGAACGTCCAGCGGGTGACGGTCATCCTGAACGGTGTCCCGAAGCGTATGCGCATCTGCACACGCTGCCTCCGGACACTCTACAAAGAGGCTCGCAAGGCGTAGTCTCCGACTCGGTAGGCTGCCCGATCAGGTTGGATCGGGCAACTCGATGGTGAGGTAGCGCGGAAAGCCAGCGAGGTCGCGTCGTATCGCGATCCTTCCGTATGGAAAGAGGGAGCGGGCTGTCGCGAGCGCCCGCTCTGTTTGTGCTGGATCGATCTCGATGATGCAACCGCCACCGGACCGCAGCAGCGCGGCGACTTGCGGGAGCAGGCGAGCATACCAGCCGAATCCCTCTTCCGGGGCGAAGAGTGCTTCCGCGGGCTCCCACGCGAGACCGGGGTGCCACTGGTCTGGGCGAAGATACGGGAGATTGGCGACCACCAAATCGAGCGGCCCCCGACACCAGCTCAAGAGATCGCCACACACGAGATGCACGCGCCCGGGCGCCAGTCGCTCGCGATTAGCGCGAGCCACCTGGAGGGCCGCCAGCGAGCGGTCGCTGCCGACGAGCAATGCTGGATGCTGTCTCCCCAGCGTCACGGCGAGTGCGACGATGATCGCCCCGCAGCCGGTTCCGACGTCGACACAGCGGGGCTTGTCGTGCCGGGCGCGCAGGCGCTCGGCTGCCCAGGTGACGAGGAACTCTGTCTCTGGACGGGGAATCAGCGTCGCCGGTGTGACGAGAAAATCGAGACCGTAGAACTCGCGATGGCCGGTCAGGTAGGCGACCGGCTCGCCGCGTTCCCGCCGGGCGACGAGTTCCCAAAAACGTTCTAACGTACCCGGTGGCTTCTCCGGAAGGCGGCGGTAGAGTTCGGCACGGTCGATACCGAGCACATGGCAGAGGAGCACTTCGGCGTCCAGCCGCGGCGTCGGACTGCCGCCCTGGCGCAGCCGCTCGGTCGCTCGGCGCAAGACGTCGCGCAACGTCAGCACGGTCCGCTCAGTCGATGCCAGCTGCTCGCAGGCGCTCGGCCATTTCCAGCGCTTGCAGTTCTTGAACGAAGATATCGATCTCACCGTCCAGTACGGCTGGCAGGTTGTTGACCGTCAGCTTGAGTCGATGATCGGTCACACGGTCTTGGGGAAAGTTGTAGGTGCGGATCTTTTCCGCCCGTTCACCCGTGCCGACCTGCTGCCGGCGCAGCCCTGTCCGCTCTTCCTCGAGCTTGCGTCGCTGGAGTTCGTAGAGCCGTGCCCGGAGAACTGCCATCGCCTTGAGACGATTCTTGAGCTGAGACCGCTCGTCTTGGCAGCTCACGACGATTCCAGTCGGAAGATGCGTGATCCGCACGGCTGAGTCGGTCGTATTGACGCTCTGTCCACCGTGTCCACTGGAGCGGAAGACTTCGATGCGTAGGTCGTCCTCGTCGATGTGCACTTCGACCTCGTCCGCCTCTGGAAGCACGGCGACGGTCGCCGTCGAGGTATGGATGCGGCCGGACGATTCGGTGATCGGGACACGCTGCACGCGGTGGACACCGCTCTCGTGCTTGAAGTGGCTGTAGGCCCCCTTGCCCCGCACCTCGAAGATGATCTCCTTGAATCCGCCGAGTTCGGTCGGGCTACTGGAGAGAACTTCCACCTTCCAACCCTGTCGCTCCGCGTAGCGGGTATACATGCGGAAGAGATCGGCCGCGAAGAGCGCAGCCTCTTCCCCTCCGGTACCCGCTCGGATTTCCACGATGACGTCCTTCTCGTCGTTCGGATCGCGCGGGACGAGACGGCGCCGCAGCTCCTGGTAAACGGTCTCGCGGTACTCGCGGAGCCGGTCGATCTCCTCAGCAGCCAGTTCCACCAACTCGGGATCCTCGGCTTCCAGGAGTTCCTCCGCTTGAGCGACTTGCCGGTCGACATCCTTGAGCTGGCGGTACAGCGCCACGATCTCCTCGAGTTCCGCTCGCTCGCGTGCCAGTTGTGCCACGCGCTGAGGATCGGTGGCGATGTCCGGATCCGCGAGCAGTCGTTCCACCTCGTCGAAGCGCTGCTCGAGTTCGGCGAGTTTGTCGAGTACGGACACTGTCTGAGTCGTCACGGCTCTGCTCCTCCGATGGGTTGGACGCCGAGCACAGCGAGGACTTGGGTGACTGCTTCCTCTGGTGTCGTGACCTCGCTGATCGAGGCGCCAGCCCGTGACAGAAGATCGGCGTCGAGCGGCCACGAGCGCAGGGTGATCACTGGGCGCCCCAACTTGAGTGCCAGTGCGATTTCGGAGAGCGTACCGAGTCCGCCGCCGACCGCGATGACCACGCGCCCCGAAGCGACGACGACGACGTTGCGTGCCTCACCCAAGCCAGTGCAGATCGGATGGTCGACCCATTCGTTGGCGTCTGCCGGGTCGGTGCCGGGTAGGATGCCGACCGTCCTGCCCCCGATGCGCTTGGCGCCCCGACACACGGCCGCCATGACCCCACCGCGACCGCCGCACACGACCGTCAGACCATATACTGCCAAGAGTTCTCCCAGCCGCTCGGCCAGTGCCTGTTCCTCCGGGGTCGCCTCGTGCGGCCCGCAGACCGCAACGTGTATCGCCGAGTTCATCGGAGCAAGAACTCCTCGACGATGGTGTAGCGCGGCCCAGAACGGAAGAGCTCGCTCCGATACAACGTCAGCCGGTCGACGGCGAACGGGAGCGGCGGCAATCGAGCGAGTCGCTCGAGTTCCTGCGGCAGGGCACGCAGCGTCGCCATGTCCTCCGGCCGGACTCGGGCCAGCGTGAGATGAGGATGAAATGGCCGCTCGTCGGTCTTTTCGGCAAAGGAACCAGCAGAACGCTCGACCTGCTCGACGAGCCGAGCGAGCGGTACGGTCTCCCCATCGATGCCGAGCCAGAGGACCCGCGGACGGAGCGGGTGCGGGAACGCCCCGGCACCACGCACCTGGAGCTCGAACGGGGCAAGACCGGCCACGCTTTTGCGCAGCGCTCTCGTGAGTTCCGGCAGGCTGTCCGTCGCGACCGATCCGAAGAACTTGACAGTGAGGTGCGTCGCCTCCGGATCGACCCACTTGGCACGGTACCCGCGTGCTTGCAGATGCGCGATGGCCGCGGCGACCCGCTGGCGCACCTCATCTGGAACCGGTATGGCGGCAAAAAGCCGCCACTCTTCACGCATGGCGGCACGACCTCGTAGCCTCATCGTTCTCGTTTTCAGTATACCAATCGCAGCCTTGTGGTGCCTGAGCAGGCTGGGATAGGCGCTGGCACTCGGCTGACGCTCGTCATGCGTCACGAGTTTCCTTGGTCTCCCGTCGCATCGTTCCGACTCCGCGACGTACCATCATCGGTAGGGAGGATGCCTTCACGGTGGAGAGCCGAAACCCGGTCGATTGCTGGCAAGAACTCGCGCTTCCGTTCCCGCCGGAGCGTCTCCGCGGGCGCCTCGTTCCCTGTCCACGGTGCGGTGCCCCGCTCGCGCTCCTGCGCCGGCGTCGTTTCTACGCGCTCTGCGCGACAGTCGAGGAGATGTCGCAGGGAGCAGTGTTGATCTGCCGGCAGTGCGGAGCCCGGCAGCCAGTGCGCGAGCTTCTCCTGAGCGGACGGCGAGCGCGGGCCGGCTGATCGAGTATCCTGTCGAATGGGGACGAGCGAAGCAGCGGGAGGACGTGAGGCGTGCGGCTCGCCTATCTGGGACCACCAGGAACTTTCACCGAAGAGGCAGCGTTGCGCTACGCGGAGCGGGAGTCGGCGGAACTGATCCCGTTCGGTTCCATGCCCGCTCTCGTTTCGGCTGTCGAGACCGGATTGGCCGACCGGGCCATCCTTCCCATCGAGAATTCCTTGGAGGGAACAGTCAGCACTACCGTCGATCTGCTGATCCACGAGACTGACCTCAAGATTTGTGCTGAACTGATCTTGCCGGTACGGCACTTCCTGCTCGCTCACCCGGGGACGCGGCTGGAGGAGATCCGCGTTGTGCTCTCTCATCCGCAGGCGTTGGCCCAATGCCGGCGCTTTCTCGAGCGCTGTCTGCCGCAGGCGGAACAAGTAGCGGCGCTCAGCACGGCTGCAGCTGTCGCTGAGATCATGCGCAGCGAGGACTGTTCCCGTGCTGCGATCGGGACACTGCGGGCAGCCGAGCTCTACGGCGCGGTCGTCCTGGCCCGTGATATCCAGGACCAAAAGAGCAATGCCACCCGGTTCGTCGTCCTGGCTCACCAGGATGCCGAGCCGACTGGCGTCGATCGGACTTCCTTGTGCTTCACCGTCAAGCGCAACGTGCCGGGTGCTTTGGTCGAAGTCTTGAACGAACTCGCCGTCGCCAACATCCAGATGACCAAGGTCGAGAGTCGACCCATGAAATCGGTGCTGGGGGAATACGTCTTTTTGGTCGACATCGAAGGACACCGCAAGGATCCGCACATCGCGGCTGCCCTCGAGCGGGTCGCCGAGAAGGCTGCCGAGCTGAAAATCTTCGGATCGTACCCACGTGACGAGGATGGCTTGAACGGGACGCGCGGGTCGCGCTGAAGGAGATGAGCATGCGGGTGATCGGCGGCAGTGCCCGGGGGCGTCGGCTCAAAGCCCCGCGCGGGTTGCGCACGCGGCCGATGGCGGACAAGATCCGCGAGGCACTGTTCAGCATGCTGGACTCGCTCGGCATCCGCCCGCAGCGGGTGCTCGATCTCTATGCTGGGAGCGGAGCGATCGGCATCGAAACGCTCTCGCGCGGTGCGCGCTGGGTCGACTTCGTGGATCGGAGCGCGGCTGCCTGCGCGGTGATCCGCGCCAATCTGACCGCGACTGGCTTCGCTGATCGGGGAGCAGTGCACTGCACGACTGTGCAAGCCTTTTTGCGTCGGCCGCCCCGCGAGCCCTACGACTTCGTGATCATGGATCCCCCCTATGCTGATCCGACGATCCACGAGACGATGCTCGCTGTCGCGCGGTCCCCTCATGTTCGGGATGGGACGATCCTCGTGGTTGGCCACTCACCGCGCGTACCGATGCCCGAACGGCTCGATGGCCTCGAGCAGCTGCGGGACCGCTGTCATGGCGACAGTTGCGTGGCCATCTACGTCATTCGGCGAGGCGAACGAGCTCGAGCAGAAGCCGAGGGGGAGCAGTGAGGCACATCGCGCTCTATCCGGGAACGTTCGACCCGATCACCAATGGGCATGTCGATGTCGTGCAGCGGGCGGCGCGGCTTTTCGATTTTCTGATCGTCGGCATTTATGCCGGCCACGAGGGCCGAGCCAAGCAACCCCTCTTCAGCGCCGAGGAACGTCGTTTTTTGGCCGAGCAGGCAGTACGTCACCTGCCGAACGTGCGCGTTGACGTCTTCAGCGGGCTCGCGGTAGACTACGCTCGTGCCGTCGGGGCACAGGCGATCGTTCGGGGGCTGCGCGCGGTCTCCGACTTCGAGTACGAGTTCTCTCTGGCGCACATGTACCGTCATCTGGCGCCAGATGTGGATGTCGTGTGCCTGATGACGAGTTCGCAGTACTCCTTCATCAGCTCGAGCATGATCAAGGAGGTGGCGCAGCTCGGCGGGAGCTTGACGGGCCTGGTCCCTGACCACGTGGCCGAGGCGCTGGTGCAGAAGTTCCGGACACTCGTACGGGAGTAGGGCGATGGCGTCGGTGGACGAACTGCGTGGCTATCCGGTTGCCGAGCCGGCTCCAGATCTCTATCAGCTCCTCGAGCGCTTACAAGAGCTCGCCGAGCGTAGTCGGCGGCTGCCGTTCGGCAATAGTCTGATGATCGACGAGCACGAGCTCTTGGAGTTGGTCGAAAGCTTGCGACAAGCTTTTCCCCGCGAACTTCGCCAAGCGAGACGCGTCTTGCAGGAACGTCAGCAGATCATCACGGAAGCACAACTCGAGGCTCAGCGGATCTTGGCCACCGCGCAAGAGCGTGCCCAGTACTTGATGAGCGAGCAAGGGATCATGAACGAGACCCGTGCTCGCTGTGAAGAGATGCTCCGCCAGGCGATGGAACGAAAGCAACGCATCATGAGCGAGACCGACGAGTACGTGCGCCAGATGTTGGAGCGGATCGAAGCGGCGGCCATGAGTACGCTCCAGCACGTCCAGCGAGTCAAGACTGAGCTCAAGCGCTGAACCAGAGGAAGAGCGCCTCTCCTCGCTGCTTTGCAGGCTTTCATCTGAGTCGAACGAGGACCCAAGAATCCCCCTCGATCGAGATCGTGCGCGAGCACGGCTCGATGCGCCGTACTGAGCCGCGCTCGCGCTGTTCTCGCTGTGCGACCTCCCATCCGAGCACGCGGCCTACGCTCGGGCCGGGCCTCGCCTAGGCTCCGAGCTTGCCCGCTACGCACGTCGAGGAGCCCGGCGGATCGAAAACGCCACCGATCGTCGCAGTATGCTCTGGCCGTTCAGGACTGTGCGCGGAGCACGCCTCGGCTAGTCCCAGCGGCTAGCGACCGGTGGAGCGACGAACCCGTTGCCCAATGTCGGTAGACCGTTCCCCGATTTCCAGCCTCGACTGGGAGCGGTTGATCCGGAAGAAGTCTCCTCGGCGAGCTGGAATCGCTCGGTCTCGTGGAGCAGCTGCTGGGCGAGCTGGAACAGTTCTTGCGCATGGCGAGCCACCTCTGAGAGTTCGCGACTGATCTCGTCCATCGCGTTGCTCGCATGCTCGCTCGCGTGGGCATTCTCTTCGCCGATCGCGGACAGTTGGGATGCGGTGGCACTGATGGTCGCCACGGAAGTCGCGAGTTCGGCAGTCCCCGCGCTCGTTTCCTCGACCGTCGATGCTGCTCGCTCGAGCTGTGCTCGTAGATGTTCAACGCTCTTCAGGGCTTGCTCGGCCAGGGTGAGTGCACGCTCGCTCAATGTCGCCAGTTCGCGTGCTGCCTCCGCAGTCGATTCGAAGAGGTCCGAGACCGTGTTGGTTTCGTTGACGACTCCGGTCATCGCCTCGAGGCTTTCGGTCGCTGCCTGGACGGCAGACGCTGCCGAGTTCTGCAACTGGTGAACGAGTTCGGCGATGTGCGTCGTGCTCTCGGCAGCACTGGCTGAAAGCTTGCGCACTTCTTCCGCAACCACGGCGAATCCGCGCCCTGCTTCCCCGGCTCGAGCTGCTTCGATCGCTGCGTTGAGTGCGAGCAGATTCGTTTGTTCGGTGATGGAGCGAACGATCGTGAGGACTTGATCGATCGATTGCGCGTGCTTGACCATCTCGTCCACGCGCTTTTGTGCCTCGGTGCTCTTGGCTTGAGCGCGCGTCATCGCGCTGAGTGTGCGCTCGACCGCTCGCTGTCCTTGCTGTGCGTGCTGCGCGTGCTCCGTTGCGAGTTGACCGACCGCGCGGGCGGTTTGCGCCGCCTCCTGATTCCGCCCGGTGATCTCGGAAGCCAACTCGAATGCCCGGTGCACGACCCGTGCTTGGTCAGCAGCGGCCTTGGCCAGCGCGTCACTGGTCTGAGCTAGTTCGGTCAAAGATTGACGCAATCCGGTGAGTGCGTAGGCTTGATCGGCACTCCCGCGGGCGACTCGTTCCGCAGCGCCGGTCGCGCTCTGGATGGCGACGGACGTCTGCTCGACACGCCGATGCACGTCAGCCCCGACATCGTTGAGCAGGGTCGCCGCGCCTCGGAGGCTGGTCACCATGTCGCGAAGGCCCTCGACCAGAGACCGAAAACTTTGCTCGACGCTATGCAGAGCGGATTGGAGACGATTGTACGCCCCGATCAGCGTCGCCACTTCGTCTCGCCCAGTCAGCTCGAGCGGGCGGGTGGTGAACGAGACGCTCGCTCGCAGGTCACCGTGAGCGAGCGCGCCGAGCGCTCGCTCGAGGGTCGGTATGTCGTGAGTTGTGAGTTCGTCGAGCGCCTTGGCCACGTGTCCGAGACGCTTGGTCAGGAGGCGGGCGACCATCGTAGCCAAAAGGCTTGCCACGAGCGCGCTGATCAGACTGACGGCTGGAACGAGCACGTTGACCCGGGTGACGACGCTCTCGGCGTGCTGCTCCGACCGGGTGACTGCAGCGTACCCGAGCTCCACCGTGCGGTCGATGGCTCTGCGGTGCGCCTCGAACCGGGGGCGAAGCTCGTTCCAAATGAGTTCGTTCGCACGAGCTGTCTCGCCCGCGAGGAGAGCGGGAATCACTTGGCGATCGCGAATGTCGAAGAACTCGAGGGCAGGATCGGCTGCTCGTTCGGTCAATTGCTCGCGGATCTCACCCTCAGGCAGCACGCTTCTCCAATAGGAGAGCCGTTCTTCGTACTTCTGTCGCGTTCGTTGGCTATCGGTCAGCAGGCGCTGGATAGTCTGCTGGTCGGCCCCGTTCTCGACAGCCAGTTTGAGTTGGAGGACGTTGGCGTAGGCATCGACGATGTAGGCTGGCGGTGGCAAGATATCGGCGATCAATTCCTGATCGCGGGCGATCTGCCGGTAAAGAGGGCTGTTCACCATGACCTGGCGCAAGCCGGACATGCTGACGATGGTGGAGAGCGCGAACCCGGCTAAGAACACCAGCACCATCAACCCCATTTGGTAGCTGAGTCGGAGTCGTGCGATGAACCCGACCACTCTGAACCTCCCCCGAGATACCGCGGGTCGTTTGTACCCCGTAGATCGATCACGGCGAGGGCTGCGTGCTCGAGAGACCCAAAGGTCCTACTGGCATGAGTGGGATAGTCCTGCCCAGCAGCGTGCGCTCGGCTGGGCACGACCTGACGTTTCCGTCGAGCGCTTCTCGGCAGCCGGTGGCTCGTGATGGTTCGTCCTGCGCGTTGCTTCCCTGAAAAGGTGTCTGCCACAGTTGTCGGTCGCAGACTGGGCCGATCGTCGAGGTCCCAGGCAACGGGGTCTTCGACTTTCGAGCGCGTGAGCTTCCTGGTCCCCGATCGCACCTATTCGCGGCCTCCGATGAGTGGCTGCGACGCGCAGGGCGCGTTGTCGTGCGGGAGTCGGATCCCGTTTGGGGACAGTCTTGCAGGGGTGACTCGTCCGGATGGCCTTGCTGGCACTTGACGACACGACGTGTTTCCCGCATACTAGCCATACAGACAACGCAAGACCGGCAACGACGACGAACGGAGCGAGTACGTCTGGCACGGGGCGCAGCGAGCCGGTGGGTGGTGCGAGACCGGTGCTCACGGCTGGACGGAATGGATCCGGGAGTCGCGCCCCGAACGTCTCGAGCAAGTAGGCGGCGCCGGAGGCTCCACCGTTATCCGGAGCTCGGTATCGGATCGCGCAGCGATCCCGTACCGGTCGAGGTGGGATGCCTTCCCAGCGGCATCCAACCAGGGTGGCACCGCGGAGCGTGACCCCTCCGTCCCTGACGGGACGGAGGGTTTTTCTTTGGGAATCTATCCGCTGGAGGCGCATCGATGACGAGAACGGACGCAGTTCTCCGCTCGCCAGCTCGCCGCTATCGCCCCTCCCTCGAAGAGGTGGCAGTCCTCGCGCGCGACGCGACGGTGATCCCGATCTATCGCGAACTCGATGCCGACTTGGAGACACCGGTGTCGGCGTTCCTCAAGGTGGCGCACGAGCCCTACGCATTCCTCCTGGAGAGCGTCGAAGGTGGGGAGCGGCTCGCGCGCTATTCCTTCATCGGGACCGATCCGTTTCTCGTCGTCGAACTCGACCGCGGCTGCGTCCGCCTGCGGCGTACCGGCACCCGAACGACCTTCGCTACGCCCGCGCTGGCCTCGTTCGGCGGAGCGGACTATTACGAGCCTCCCGCAGCGGAGCAGTTGACGACCTTCAGTGATCCGCTTCGCTTCCTCGAGCGCTTGCTCGCACGCTATCGAACGGTCCACCTGCCAGGCATGCCACGCTTCCTGGGTGGGGCGGTCGGCTACCTCGGTTACGAGGTCGTCCGCTATTTCGAGCCGCGCGTCCCCGTAGCACCGCACGACACGCTCGGCATGCCGGAGGCGGTCTTCCTCTTCGTCGACTCGATGCTCGTCTTCGATCATCTCGAGCACACGATCGCCGTAGTCAGTCACGTGCATGTGGAAGAGGGAACAGCGCTCGCCCAAGCTTACGCGAGTGCGGTGGAACGGATCGAGCGGTTGGTCGATCGCTTGCGTCGGCCACCGGTCATCCCGTATGGTCCCGGACCGGTCGAGCCGGAATCGGTCGAAGCCCGGCTCCGTCCCCACGTCGAGCCCACGCAGTATGTCGCGATGGTCGAGCGAGCCAAGGAGTACATCGCGGCTGGCGACGTCATCCAAGTGGTTCTTTCGCAGCGCCAGGAACTGGAGACGGGTGCTCATCCGTTCACGATCTATCGAGCGCTCCGGCGGATCAATCCATCGCCGTACATGTACTTTCTCCGCCTCGGTGACGATGCGCTGATCGGTGCGTCTCCCGAGATGCTCGTCCGGGTCGATGGTCGCGAGCTTTCTACCCATCCGATCGCCGGGACGCGTCGGCGAGGTCGCACAACGGAAGAAGATGCCGCATTGGCGGAAGAGCTCGCTGCCGACGAAAAGGAGCGTGCTGAGCACATCATGCTCGTCGATCTCGCGCGCAACGATATCGGTCGCGTCGCCCAGCCGGGGACAGTGCAGGTGCCCCGCCTCATGGTCGTCGAGCGCTACAGTCACGTCATGCACCTGGTCAGCGAGGTGACGGGCCGGCTCCGCCAGGACCTGAGCGCGCTGGACGCACTGCGCAGCTGTTTCCCCGCCGGAACGGTGAGCGGTGCGCCGAAGGTGCGCGCTATGGAGATCATCGCTGAACTGGAACCGGAACAGCGTGGTCCCTATGCGGGAGCAGTCGGCTACGTCGACTTCAGCGGCAACCTGGATACCGCGATCACGCTTCGAACGATCGTGATGCGAGGCCAACGGGCCTTTCTCCAAGCCGGAGCTGGCATCGTCGCGGATAGCGTGCCGGAACTCGAACACAAGGAATGCCATCACAAGATGCGGGCACTGGTGCGCGCTATCGAGCAGGCCGAACGACTGGAAGTCGAACAGCGAGGAGGTCGTGCATGATCCTCGTCATCGATAACTACGATTCGTTTACCTTCAATCTGGTCCAGTATCTGGCTGAGTTGGGTGCCGACCTCGTAGTGTTCCGCAACGATGCCGTGACCCTGGAGGAGATCGAGGATCTGGCGCCGGCTGGCATCGTCGTCTCGCCGGGGCCCTGCACGCCGCGCGAGGCTGGGATTTCGGTCCCGGTCATCCAGCGTTTTCGCGGTCGCGTGCCGATTCTCGGTGTCTGCCTCGGGCATCAGGCGATCGGGGCGGCCTACGGAGCGCGCATCGTTCGGGCTCCCCGCCTCATGCACGGCAAGACGAGCTGGATCACGCATGATGGGCAGGGAGTGTTCGCCGGCTTGCCGAATCCGTTCCTGGCTACCCGCTATCACTCGCTGATGGTGGAGGAGGAGAGTCTGCCGGAGGACCTCGTGGTCACAGCGCGGAGCGAGGATGGCGTGATCATGGGGATACGCGATCGCACAGGACTCGTCGAAGGCGTGCAGTTCCACCCGGAATCGATTCTCACGACGGTCGGTAAAGAACTGCTCCGCAACTTTCTGAGCCAGGTCGACACGCACCAGCGCGAACTCGTGTCGTCGAAAGGGGGTGCTGCATGATCGGAGCTGTCCTGCAGAAAGTCGTTGCTGGTCAGATCTTGGATATCGACGAGGCGATGCAGGCGATGAGCGCCATCATGACGGGGGAGGCGACCCCAGCACAGATCGCGGCGCTGGTGACTGCTCTCCGTGTGCGTGGCGAGCGTGAGACGGAGATCGCTGGCTTCGTCAAAGCGCTGCGAGCCCACATGATCCCGGTGGAACTCCAGCTGTCGCAACCGGTCATCGATGTCGTGGGAACCGGCGGTGACGGGAACCGGACGTTCAACATCTCCACGGCGACAGCGTTCGTCGTTGCTGGCGCGGGAGTTCCGGTCGCCAAACATGGCAACCGGGCAATGTCCAGCCGAGCCGGATCGGCTGACGTCCTGGAGGCACTGGGCGTACGGATCGACCTGAGTCCGAGTGCGGTGGCTCGCTGCGTCGAGGAGGCAGGGATCGGCTTCATGTTCGCCCAACGTTTCCATCCCGCACTGCGGCATGCGGCGCCGGTGCGGCGAGAACTCGGCTTTCGAACGGTCTTCAACGTGCTGGGCCCTCTCGCGAACCCAGCCCGCGTGCGTTACCAGCTTCTCGGGGTCGCGATGCCCGAACTCGTGGAGATAGTGGCGCGGGTTCTCGCTTTGCTGGATGTCGAGCATGCGTTGGTCGTCCACTCGGCGGACGGTTTGGACGAGATCAGCCTCGGCGCTCCGACGACGGTGTACGAGGTTCGTCGCAACGGGACAATCGAGGTCCAACGGTGGACGCTCGAGCCCGAGTCGCTCGGGCTCGAGCGGGTTCCCAGCGATGCGCTCCGCGGCGGCACTGCCGAAGAGAATGCCCGCATCGTGCGGGCTGTCCTGGAGGGAGTGCGCGGTCCAGCACGCGATGTGGTCTTGCTCAACGCGGCTGCCGCGCTCGTCGCGGCGGACGCGGCGCAGTCGCTCGCTGAGGGATTGGAATTGGCTCGCCACTCGATCGACAGTGGTGCTGCGCTGGATCGCTTGGAGCGGCTGAAAGCGCTCTCTCACGCGCTGGCTGAGGCGGAGGTGCCGTCGTGACACGGACGGGAACCGTTCTCGACCGCATCGTCGAGCGGACGAGTGCGGACCTGGCTGAGCGTCGCCGCCGGGTACCGGAGCACGCACTCTGGGCACAGGCTCGAGAGCAGGCGCCACCGATCCCCATGGTACCGGCCTTGCGCGGTGATCGGGTCCGCGTCATCGCCGAGCTCAAGCGTGGCTCCCCCTCGCGTGGCCTCTTCGCACCTCAGGCTGATGCCGGTGCGGTCGCAACGGACTATCTCGCTGGTGGGGCCGCTGCCGTCTCGGTGCTGACCGACGAACCCTTTTTCCACGGGAGTCTCGAGGATCTGGCTGTCGTCGCTCGGCTGGCGCATGCCAGCCCGGGACCGGTACCGGTGCTGCGCAAGGATTTCCTGCTCGATCCCTATCAGATCGTGGAGGCGCGGGCCTGTGGTGCAGACGCCGTCCTTCTGATCGTCGCAGTGCTCGATCGCCGGCAGCTCGCCGAGCTTCTCCGCGTTACCTGGGAATTGGGCATGGAGGCACTCGTCGAAGTGCATGACGAGTCAGAGTTGGCGACCGCATTGGAAGCCGACGCCCGGGTCATCGGGATCAACAACCGCGATCTCCGGAGCTTCACGGTCGACCTGGCCGTCAGCGAGCGACTGGCGCCGCTCGTCCCGTCCGATCGGGTCGTGGTCGCTGAGAGCGGCATCCATGCAGTGGCTGATGTCGAACGGCTGGCGCGGGCTGGTATCGATGCGATCCTGGTCGGCGAGGCGTTGATGATGGCGCCGGATCGTCGGGCGGCCGTGCAGGCACTGGCGAGCGTGGAGGTGGTCCGATGCCGGGACTCGTGAAACTCTGCGGCATGCGGACACGGGAGGACGCACGAGCAGCTATCGAGGCCGGTGCGGATCTCATCGGACTGGTCTTCGCGCCGAGCCGGCGTCGGGTTTCGCTCGCCGAGGCTCGCGCCATCTGCCGAACGGTACGGGAATCGCTGAATCCGCCGCGCATCGTCGGACTCTTCGTCGATGCACCCGTCGAGGAGATCGCGATGATCGCGAGCGCGCTCGAGCTCGATCTCGTTCAGCTTCACGGGAACGAGCCGCCTGAGGTGCTCGCGCGACTCGGTTGGCCAGCCCTGAAAGCGATTCGGCTGCGGCCAGGCGAAAACCTGGAGGCAGCCTGCGATCGCATCGCGCCGTACTTCCGCCGAGAACCGACCCCGCTCGCGATCCTGCTCGATGCCTATCACCCGTCCCTTTTGGGTGGGACCGGCCAGATCGTCGACTGGACGCTGGCGGCCGAACTCGCCGCGCGCTTTCCGATCATCTTGGCTGGTGGATTGCGCCCAGAGACGGTGGCAGAGGCGATCGCGCTCGTCCGGCCGCTGGGTGTGGATGTCTCCAGCGGGATCGAGCGCGACGGGCAAAAGGACCCTGAGCTGATGCAGGCGTTCGTCGCGGCAGCGCGCCGCGCGTTCCTGACCCTCGATCGAC
This sequence comes from Thermomicrobium sp., assembly GCF_053493975.1. Taxonomy (NCBI): domain Bacteria; kingdom Pseudomonadati; phylum Thermomicrobiota; class Thermomicrobia; order Thermomicrobiales; family Thermomicrobiaceae; genus Thermomicrobium; species Thermomicrobium sp. Next base: position 18,858 of record NZ_JBRBZA010000022.1, on the reverse strand, counting down.
CGGTGGAGAGACGGATCGGAGGAAAGCGATGACGACCAGAACCCAGCCAGTACGGCAGCTTCCCGACGAGCGTGGGCGCTTCGGGGAATTCGGCGGCATGTATGCGCCGGTGACGCTCCTGCCAGCGATCGAAGAACTGATCGCGGCGTACGAGGATGCCCGCCGTGACCCTGCTTTCCAGGCCGAGTTCGAGCGATTGTTGCGCGACTTCGTCGGCCGCCCCACGCCACTCTACTACGCCGCGAGCCTGAGCGAGAGGGTGGGAGGAGCCCGTATCTTCCTGAAGCGCGAAGACCTCGCGCACACCGGCGCGCACAAGATCAATAACGCGGTCGGCCAGGGGCTCCTGGCCAAACGCATGGGGAAGCCGCGCGTCATCGCTGAGACCGGTGCCGGGCAGCATGGAGTCGCGACCGCGACCGTCTGTGCCATGCTCGGTCTCGAGTGCGTCGTGTACATGGGCGAACTCGACGTACAGCGACAGTCGCTCAACGTCTTCCGCATGAAGCTGCTGGGAGCCGAAGTCCGACCGGTCAGCTCGGGAAGCCGCACACTCAAGGACGCGATGAACGAGGCGATCCGCGATTGGGTCACCAACGTCCGGACCACCTATTATCTCGTGGGGTCGGTCGCTGGGATGCACCCGTACCCGATGATCGTGCGCGATTTCCAGTCGGTGATCGGCAGGGAAACGCGCGAGCAGGTTTTGGCCGCAGTGGGACGCTTGCCCGATGCGGTCGTTGCCTGCGTCGGTGGAGGGTCGAACGCGATCGGTATGTTCTCAGCCTTCCTGGAGGACGAGTCGGTCGAGCTGCACGGTGCCGAAGCTGCCGGAGAAGGGATCGAAACCGGACGGCATGCGGCCAGTTTGACGGCTGGTCGAGTCGGCGTGCTGCATGGCTCGCGGTCGTTCGTGTTGCAGGACGAGGATGGGCAGATCGTCGAAGCGCACAGTATCGCGGCTGGTCTCGACTATCCGGGGGTGGGGCCGGAGCATGCCTATCTCAAGGTGACGGGTCGCGCGCAGTACCACGCGATCACTGATGCGGAGGCACTCGCGGCGTTCCAGCTGCTCTGCCGGACAGAAGGAATCATCCCGGCCTTGGAGTCGGCTCATGCGATCGCTCTTGCGGTGCGGTTGGCCCAGGAGCGGCCACGCGATCAGGTCATCGTGGTCAATCTCTCCGGACGAGGCGACAAGGATATGCAGACGGTCGCGAGTGCGCTGGGGGTGACACTGTGACGCGAGGGACGAGCCGGATTGCTGACGCGTTCGCGGCGTTGCGTGCACGTGGGCAACTGGGGATCATCCCCTATCTCACGATCGGCTATCCGCATCGGGAGAGTACGCTCGAACTGGTTCCCGCACTGGTGCGGGGCGGAGCCTGCGCGGTGGAACTGGGGATTCCCTTTTCCGACCCGCTGGCGGACGGCGTGACGATCCAGCGGGCGAGCCAGGTCGCGCTGGCCAATGGGGTGACCGTGCGCTTCTGTCTGGAGACGGCGGCGCGGCTGCGTGAGCAGGGTGTTGACGTTCCGCTCGTCTTCATGGGATACTTCAACCCACTGCTCCAGTATGGTTTGGAGCGGTTCATTCATGCATGTGTCGAGGTCGGCGTCGACGGCGTGATCGTGCCGGATCTTCCACCGAACGAAAGTGACGAACTCCACGCCCTCTGTCGGGCGACCGGGCGCGACCTGATCTTCATGGTGGCGCCGACGAGCACCGATCGACATCTGCGCGAGGTGGCCGCTCATGCGAGTGGCTTCATCTACTGCGTCTCGCTGACCGGCGTGACCGGTGCGCGTGAGCGTCTGCCGGACGATCTGCCAGCCTTCCTGCAGCGTGTGCGAGCGGTGACCGATCTCCCGCTCGCGCTCGGTTTCGGTATCTCGCGACCGGAGCACGTGAGTCAGGCACGTGGGCTGGTCGATGCGGTCGTCGTCGGGAGTGCGCTGCTCGATCGCCTGGCTGGAGAGCCACCGGAGAGACAGGCTGCCGCGGCAGAGTCGTTCATCGCTTGGTTGCGACAAGGAGCGGATGCGGTCGCACCAGTGGGGGAGGGGTTATAGGCGACGATGGTCCAGTGTCGCGGGATCCGGGGGGCGACGACGGTCGAGGCCAACACCGCGGAAGCGATCGTCCAAGCGACCCGTGAGCTCTTGCTCGCGCTCGTCGAGGCCAATGGAGTGGAGACGGACCAGATCGCGAGCATCATCTTCACGACGACGCGCGACCTCAACGCGACCTTTCCAGCCGTCGCTGCACGTGAACTCGGCTGGATTCATGTTCCGTTGCTCTGCGCCCACGAGATGGACGTTCCCGGTGCGCCAACGGGGGTGGTGCGCGTGTTGATGCACGTCAATACCGAGAAGTCGCCGCGCGAAATCCGGCATGTCTATCTGCGTGGTGCGCGTGTCTTGCGTCCCGAGTTCGGACAAGACCTGACTGTGCTGACCGAAGATCGCCGAGGAATGGGAGGGGCTGAGCCATGATCGTCGTCATGCAGCCAGGCGCGACCCAAGAGCAGATCCAGGCAGTGATCGATCGGGTTGCCGAGTTCGGTTTCCAAACCAAGCTCGCTCCCGGTGCCGAGCGGATGGTGATCGGGGTCGTCGGATCACCGTTGCCGGATACGCTCAAGGAGGCGCTCGAGCGCTTGCCGGGTGTCGAGGAAGTGATCCGTGTCAGCAAGCGCTACAAACTGGTCAGTCGCGAGTTCTATCCACTGGATACCGTGATCCAGGTGCGCGACGTAACGATCGGTGGAAACGAGGTCGTGGTCATCGCTGGCCCCTGCTCGGTGGAGAATGAGCGACAGATCATCGAGACGGCTCGAGCCGTCAAGGCGGCGGGCGCCAGTATGCTGCGCGGCGGTGCCTTCAAGCCGCGGACCTCGCCCTACGAGTTCCGCGGGTTGGGCGAGCAAGGACTCAAACTGCTGGCCAAGGCTCGCCAAGAAACTGGGCTCCCGATCGTCACCGAGGTGCTCAGTGCCCAGCATGTGGATCTGGTGGCCGAGTACGCCGACGTGCTGCAGATCGGTGCCCGCAACTGCCAGAACTATCTGCTGCTGGAGGCGGTGGGACGGGCCAAGAAGCCGGTTCTCCTCAAGCGTGGGATGGCAGTGCAGATCGAGGAATGGCTCCTGGCTGCTGAATACATCGTCGCACAGGGGAACGAGCAGGTGATCTTGTGCGAGCGCGGTATCCGCACCTTCGAGACCTTCACGCGCAACACGCTGGACTTGAACGCGGTTCCAGCAGTGAAACACCTCAGTCATTTGCCGATCATCGTCGATCCGAGCCACGGCACTGGTCGTTGGTTCATGGTTCCCGCCATGATGTTGGCTGCTGTCGCTGCTGGGGCCGACGGCTTGATCGTCGAGGTGCATCCGAATCCGGACCATGCGCTCTCCGATGGCGCTCAGTCGCTCACTCCGGAGAACTTCGCTGCGGTGATGTCCAAGCTGGCCGCCGTCGCCCGGGCAGTCGGCCGTTCCCTGCGCGGCGTGGCGACTGCCGAGCCCAGTCTCTCGCCGGCCGATTAGGAGCCGATGAGGAGCGAGGATGAGCGACGACACGATCACTCGGCTCCTGGGTGCCATTCGCTTCGGCGCGGATGGACTGATTCCGGTAATCGTGCAGGATGCCACGAACGGTCAGGTCCGCATGATCGGCTACGCCAATGCCGATGCGCTGCGACGGACAGTCGAGACGGGACGAGTGCACTTTTGGAGTCGGAGTCGTCAGCAGCTCTGGATGAAGGGCGAGACTTCGGGACACGTCTTGGAGTTGGTGGAGCTGCGCGCCGATTGTGATGGGGACGCGCTTCTCGCGCGGGTCCACCCGCATGGCCCGACCTGCCATACCGGTCGTCCGAGCTGTTTCGATACGGAACCGCTCGTGGGCACGCCTCAGGAGCCAACGAACGCAACGATCCTCGACGAGCTCGCCAGCATCATCGCGGCACGAGCAGTCGAACCACAGCCGGGGTCCTATACCAGCGCCTTGCTCCAGGCCGGACTGGATCGCATCGCGCGGAAGATTGGCGAGGAAGCGGCTGAAGTCATCGTCGCCGCCAAGAACGGCGAGCCCGAGGCGATCGCCCAGGAAGCAGCCGATCTCCTCTACCATCTCTTGGTCTTGTTGCAGGCGACTGGTGTTCCTGCTGGAGAGGTCTGGCGGGTTCTCCGGGAGCGCCGAGGTCGTCAGTCCTCGTCATAGTACCGCGGCGGGCGGACGACCAAGCGTTGCTGCTCGAGGTCGACCGCGACAATGACCGAGCGGATGGCGGGCAGGAGGAGTTCGTTTCCATCCGGTCGTTGGACGATATAGACGTCGTTGGCACCAGTCTCCAGAATCTCGATCACGCGTCCGAGCAGGTTGCCTGCTTCGTCCACTACCTGCAACCCGAGAATTTCGAACTGGTAGTACTCGTCTTCGGCTAGAGGGGCGGCCTGGCTGCGGTCGATACGGACGACGACGCCGCGCATGGCTTCTGCCTCGTTGCGCGTCGTGATGCCTTCCAGCTGGAGGAAAGCCAGATCACCCTGCACCCGAGCGCGGAGAAGCCGACGCGGTGTCGGCTCCTCGCCCAGGTAGACGTATTCGAGATGCGGAATGCGATCCGGAAAATGTGTCCAGATCTTCAGTTTCAAGGTGCCGCGCACCCCGTGCGCACCGACGATCCGACCGATCGACAGTCGTTCGGGAGACGCTGGTCGCTCAGCTGGTGGCTGTCGGTTGGGCGTCGATCTGGTCATCGATGGTGAGGCTCGCGTGGACACCTTGCCGCACGGCGGCGATGCCGAGCATCGTGCGGATCGCGCGGGCGATCTTTCCTTCCCGGCCGATCACCTTACCCAGTTGGTCGTGGGGCACTGAGAGGCGGAGGATGACTGCGCGGCCGCGACGCCGGGCGCGCACCTGGATGGCGTACGGATCATCGACCAACTGGCCCGCGATGTAGCGGACGAGCGTCGCGAGCCGGTTCATCGCCAGGTCCGGGTCGATCAGTGGACGCTCGCGACGCGGCGGGCGTTGGGGTGGTCGTTGGCCGTCGCGGCGCTGCACGATTCACGCTCCTCATGCCTCGGGCTGCGCGGTTTCAGCAGTTCCGCGCTTGGCCTCGTTCTGCGGTCGCGATGGAAGGACGCCAGCACGAACCAGGAGAGCACGGACCGTTTCAGTCGGCTGTGCCCCGTGCTCGAGCCACCACCGTGCCCGTTCGACATTCACTTCGAGCGTATACGGGTCGGTACGGGGGTTGTAATACCCGATGACTTCGATGAACCGGCCATCGCGGGGCCAACGTGCCTCGGCCGCGACGATCCGGTAGTGCGGCTGCCTCTTCTTCCCCATGCGGCGTAGGCGCAGCTTGATCATCGTCTGCTCGCTCCACCCTCCGACTTGTCCGACGGTCCATCGATAGCACTGGCAAGCGATCGGTGGTTTGCACCGATCGGCACCAGGCAACTGTAGCAGGCATTATGGGAAGGCGTCAATCGCTCGAGCCCTGTTTCTCAGTAGTCCTGTGCCGATACCTGGGTAGCTTGCCGGCCGGTCACCCGAGAGCGCTGTCGCGAAGCGTCAACGCAGCGCAGCGCTGTCTCCCGCGTGACGGACGCTCAGCAGTGCATGCGGGGGGACACGAAATACCCGCTCCACCCCCAAGACCGGTGACAACAGAAAGACGGGGGTCATCCAGCGACGCGGCGGAACTCCTACGAATCACTCGTTCCGAGCCATCCCGCGCAGCGTTGGTCGGCTGGATCGAAGCCCAGCGCGCAATCGATCTCGGGATGACGACTCTGCTGCGCCGCAACAGCGTGCACTTTTCTCGAGTCTCTGCCCCGTCTCAGATCCGGACTGCGGTACCTGAAACGGTGACCATGAGCATGTTGCCCCCGCCCATGTCGATCGTCTCGTAGTCGATATCCACTCCGATCACTGCGTTGGCACCGAGCTGGCGGGCTGCCTCGGCCATCTCCTGCAAGGCGATCTCGCGGGCCTTGCGCAGTTCCTTCTCGTAGGCCCCGGAGCGACCACCGACGATATCGCGGATACTGGCGAAGATGTCGCGAAAGATGTTCGCTCCCAGGATGGCTTCCCCCGTCACCACGCCCAGATACTCTTTGACCGGTCGTCCCTCGATCGCCGTCGTGGTCGTGATCAGCAGATCGGACGTCATGCTGCTCTCCCCCTTGCGGCCGAACGGTTCATCGGTGACATGTTACCACACAGATTTCGTCGGACATCACCAGCGACGCAGGCCTCACTGGGCACGCTCATGAGTGCCTACCTGCTCCGTGACGGTCTCCTCGCTGCCAGCCGCGCACCGCCGCACCGCGCAGCGATCGCCGACCCGGTGCGTGTGGCGACTCCTCGTCGATCCTCCTGCCGAGCGACACGCGTCGTTATCGGCAAAAACCGCGACACCGATCACGGGAAGCGTGATCGGCAGCGCACGCCTCCCGTGTCGTTGGGCGACGACTCGCTCGACAGCGTCGGTCGAGCGAGGCCGCTCTCAGTCGTCCGCTGCCGCCTCGTCCAGATACCGGAAGCCCCAATCCTGATAGGGGCGATCGACTGCTAACGCGCGCTCGAGCATGCGCTCGACGCGGATCGCGTGCTCGCGCGTCCGTTCGTCCGGGGCGCGCTCCGGGTCGTAGAGCTTGGACATCTGCTTCCAGATGATGCGCCGCTGGATTTCGCTGGTTCCTTCCACCATACGGAGACTCCGATAGTTGCGGTAGATGCGCTCGAGCGGGTAATCACGACAGTAACCGCGCGCACCGAAGAGCTGCACAGCCGTATCGACGACGTGCTGACATGCTTCCGTAGCGTAGAGCTTGGCCATCGCTGCTTCTTTGGCGGCGAACTCGCCGCGATCGATCTTGCGCGCTGCCTCGTACATGGCCAGGCGAGAGAGCCAGATCGTCGTCGCCGCTTCCGCAAGCTGCCATTGGATGCCCTGGAAGTCGGCCAGCCGCTGACCGAAGGCCTGCCGACGCTTCACATAGGCCATGGCGAGTTCCCAGGCGCGTTCGGCGTAGCCGATCGCGAGCGAGCAGCACTTGACACGCCCTTCGTCGAGCGTGCGCATGAGCAGCCGGAAGCCCCAACCGAGTTCACCCAACAGGTTTTCGGCCGGCACTTTGCAATCCTCGAAGACGAGGACACTTTCGTCGATGCCGGCGTTACCCATCATCTTCTGTCGACGCGCGACCCGCATTCCGGGCGTCCCTTTGGGAACGAGGAACACGCTGATCCCGCCGTGAGCACCTTTGCCGGGATCGGTCGCCGCGGCGACCGTGAAGATATCGCCACGCTCTGCCCAGGTGATCCAGTACTTGACGCCGTTGAGCACCCAGTAGCCGTCACGCCACTCGGCTCGGGTGGAGATGCCTTGGCCGTCCGATCCGACCTGCGGCTCGCTCATGGCGAAGACGCCGATGATCTCCCCGCGTGCCAGGCGAGGCAAGTACTCGCGCTTCAACTCTTCGCTGCCGCCGTGCAGGATGGCCAGGCTACCGATGCCGTTGTTGAGGTCCACCACGTAGCCGATGGCCAGAGGGGCCTTGTGGATCTGCTCCAGGACCATGCACGTTTCGAGCAGGTTGAAGCCGAGCCCCCCGTACTCTTTGGGAATCGTCATGCCGAAGTAGCCGCGCTTGGCCACATCGGCGATCACTTCTGGGGGAAGATAGTCTGTCCGCTCGATCTCGTCTTCGAGTGGCATCAGCTCCTCGTAGACGTAGCGCTTGGTTTCCTCGACGAACTCGAGAACCTCCGGCCGGACTCCATCCATCATCCATCCCTCCTTTCCGGAGCACGCAGAACGATCAGACTGTCCACTCCCCACGCACCTCGTCCTTCCTCGAGCACGATGAGCGGATTCACTTCCGCGACCTCGATGAGGTCAGCCGCTGCCACGGCGAACCAGCTGAAACGCGCGATGGCCTCGGCCGCCGCCCGGCGGTCTCGCGGAGTCAGCCGTCGATGACCAGCCAGCAGCGCTGCGCCCCGCAGTTCGCTGAGCATCCGATCTGCCTCGTCTGGACTGACCGGAGCTTTCCGATACACGACATCTCGCCAGATCTCCACGAACTCACCACCGAGACCGACACTTACCACCATGCCGAACGTCGAATCGCGGAGGCATCCGAGGAGAAGTTCCAATCCGCGCGGAACTTGCCGTTGAACGAGATACCCAGTGACCTCCAGCGATGGTGTGGCCGCGAGAGTGTCCACCATCCCCCGCCATGCCTCGATCAGCGCCTGGCGATCGGCGATACCGAGCCGGACCGCTCCGAGGTCGCTCTTGTGGAGCAAGGTCGGTCCCTGCGCCTTGAGTACGACCGGATACCCGATCTCGTCGGCTGCCGCGAGTGCTTCCTCCAGGCAGGTCACCCAGTGTTCGCTCGGGATAGGCAACCCCACGCAGGCGAGGATCTGCTTCGCTTCGTACTCGGTCAGCGCGACCGGTTGGTCGGGTGCTGACCGCGTGGCACGCTGGTGCCAGCGCGCGATCTCCTGGCGAATCTCCCCCAGGGAGAACGGTGGAGCGAGCGGGCCCGGTGCGTTGGCTCGCCACTGGCTGTAGCGCGCCGCATGAGCGATCGCGCGGTAACCGTATTCGGTTCCTTGCAAAACGGGGATCCCGGCCGCGCGGAGGCGCTGTACTTCCGTGCAATCGAGGCCCGTTGCCTGGTTGGTGACCACCGCGAGTGGTTTGGCGGTGCGCTCGCGCAAAGCGAGCATCGCCTCGGCATACAGGTACGCTTCCTCGGTTTCCCGCACCATGTCGGTTCCCAAAACGACGGTCTCGATGTTCGGGTCGTCTGCCAAGGCGGCCAACGTGGCGGGGTAGACTTCGTCGAAGTTGCCGGAACCCCAGGCGTCCAGCGGATTCTCCAGCTTGACGTACGGAGCCAGAACCGTCCGCAGTCGTTCAACAGTTTTCGGTGACAAGGGTGGGAACTCGAGCCCGATCCGCTCTCCCCAGTCCGCGATGAGCGCCTTCTCGCCTCCACTATCGGTCACGACGCCCACGCGGAAGCTTTGCGGCCAGCGCCCAGCGAGCAGGAATTCAGCCGTGTCGTACAGCTCGTCCAGCGTCTCGACCAGGATCACGCCGTATTGGCGCATGACGTCACGGAAGATCGCGTCCGAGCCAGCGATCGCGCCGGTGTGCGCCAGAACCGTGGCTCGGGCCAATTCCGAGCGACCGACCCTGAGCAGGACGATCGGGACAGAACGCGCGTGAGCGGCCTGGATTACGTCCAGGAACCGCTCACCGTCGCGCACGACTTCGAGGAAGCCGACGAGAAGACGGACGTGGGGATCGGACAAGGCGGCGGCGAAGTAATCAGTGGCGGTCAGGACGGCTTCGTTCCCGCTGGAGACCAGGTAGCGAAAGCGAAGTGCCCTCGTGTTGTGGACCAGCGACCAAAAGACCGACCCGCTCTGCACGACCGCCGCAACCGGACCGGGCGCGAGGTCGCCTGGCAGGTGATAGCCGGTCAAGGTCGCTCGTGCGTCCGGAGTTACTAATCCGAGGCAATTGGGACCACAGACAGCGATGCCGCGGTCGCGGGCGATGGCGGCGATTTCCCGCTGGATCGCCAAGCCCGACGGACCCGCTTCGGCGAAACCGGAGCCGAGGATGACCGCAGCCCGCACTCCTCGCTCAGCGAGCGCGCGAAACGCCTCCAGGGTATTTTCCGGTGAGAGGGCGATCACGGCACAGTCGGGCGTCTCGGGAAGATCCTCGACCGTGCGGAAGCAGGGGAACCCCTCGACCGGCTCACCGCTTGGATGCAGTGCCCAGACTGGGCCGCGAAAGCCGAAGGTTCGCAAATTGAAGAGGACGGTCCGGGCCATGCGCCGCCGCGGACTCGCGCCGACGACGACGATGCTACGCGGTCGCAACAACGGAGCGAGCATCTCCGATTGGGCTGTTCTCTGCTCGAGCATCATGCACCCTCGAATGCCTCGATCTTTTCCCGAACAAAATCGGGCAATGGGCAGGACCGTCGAGACCGGCTGTCGTAGCAGACGAGCACGAGACGACCGTGCGCATGGACACGTTCGCGCGCTTCGTCCACGACCGCAAAGTGCACCTCGAAACTGGATCGTCCCCTCTTCGGAATGCGGATCCCGATCGAAACCAGGTCATCGAAGGCGACTGGTGCTCGGTAATCGATCTCAGCATGAGCGAACGCCCAGTCGAACGATCCCTCGTGGATCGTCTGACCGATCGGGATGCCGATCTGCCGAAAATACTCCATGATCGCCTGCTCGACGTACTCGAAATAGACACTGAAGTAGACGATTCCTTGCATGTCGCAGTCACGGTAACGTACCCGCCAGGGGTACCAGAAGCGGAACGCTGCGAGTTCGGCCTGCATCAGCATCTTCCCGTCAAACGCTCGAACAGCGGGACCTGAGCATGTTCCGCTGAACGGATGATCGGGGACGGGTCGCTCCTTCGACTGGTCGTTGCTGGCTGGTATTTGCCGACGATCCGATCGATTCGTTGGAACGAAGCTGCCACTCGAGTAGAAGGATAGCGGAACGGCGCTCGCGCTCAATTCGCGCCGAGTACGGTACCGAGCGGGATGCCTGTGTCAGGCGTATGAAAACGATCGGCTCTCGAACTCGGTTCCTCTCACCAGCAAAGGAAGACAACTCTCCTCCCTCGTTGCGGCCGCGGAGACGCGGTGCATTGGTCCCGAGTCGGATTCCTTCCGGCCCGCGATACGCCGGACACCAGAGACAGGTGGCGTCCGGCGTACCTGGAGCGCTGGACGACGGTGCTAGCTGGCGATCCAGCTATTGAAGCGCTCGACGACCTCGTCGAGGTGATCGGCCCACCACTGATAGTCCGGATAGACCTGGAGCGCCTTGTTCTGCGGCGCGCTCGGCAACACCGCCACGCGTTCTGCCGGCAGGGCTTCGAACGCCCGCTTGTTGGCTGGGCCGTCCGGATAGGCCAGCGCGAAGGCCCGCTGCACTTCTGGCCGCAAGGCGAAGTTGATGAAGTCGTGCGCGACATCGACGTTCTTGGAGCCGCGCGGGATGACCAGGGAATCGCTGGAAAGGCGCCCCTGGTTCCACGTGTAGCCGAGAACCGTGGATCCTTGCTCGATCAGGAACTGGATGCGGGCGATCCAGGCATCGGTCAGATACACCTCGCCATCGGTGAGGAGTTGGGCCGGTTGGGCACCTGCCTCCCACCAGACCGTCACGTGCGGCTTGAGGCGGTCGAGTGCGCGGAAGGCACGGTCGACATCCGGCGGGTAGAGTTGGTCGATCGGCACACCATCCGCCAGGAGAGCTGCCTCGAGCGGCCCCCATTGGATGTACTTCTGGAACGCGCGCGGACCGGGAAAACCTTGAACGTCCCAAATATCGGCCCAACTCTGCGGTGGCTTGTCCGGGAACTTATCCTTCCGGTAGGCGAGGCAAGTCGAATAATAGAAATAACCGACGCCGTGTTCGAGCACGAGTTCTGGGAAGATGTCGGAGGTGTCGATCTTGCTGTAGTCGAGTGGCTCCAGCAGATTGAGACGACCCATCGGAATCACCGATTCGGTCCCGACATCGACCACGTCCCACTGGACAGTGCCGGACTCGACCATCGTCCGCAGCTTGGCCTCGTCGGTCGTATCCTCGACGATCTGACAGCCGGTGAGACGTGAGAAGGGCTGGTAGATCGTCTTGCGGAGGGCATCTTGCAGAGCGCCGCCCCAGGAGGTGACGACGATCGTGCGCCCCTTCCAGCGGTTGGGATCATCGTAGCCCGGTACGGTGAACTCACCGATCGGAGCGGGACTGGGTGATGCCTGGGCAGCGGGTGTCAGCGCCGCTGGAGCAGCGGTCGGCGTGGGGGTGGCGGACTGCCGGCAGGCAGCGAGCGTGCCAGCTGCTAGGAGGCCACCGAGCAGCTCGCGGCGGCGGAGTCGCTGCTGGCGCGCCAGGAACTGGAGCAGGGCATCGATGCGATCAGCCATAGAGTACTTCCTCCTCGATCAGATTTGCTCCCAACGCTCTCAGCGCGTCGGGAAAGGAAGCGCGATGGCATCGCGCACTTTGCCAGGTTCCTGGAAGCGACTGAGCCGGATTTCCTCGTCGGGAAGGTCGCTCACGCGCTCGTCCAGGATCAGTTCGGCCATCTTCATGCCGAGCGCTGGCCCCCACATCATGCCGTGTCCACCGGCGGCCAACACGTAGAAGCCGAAGCGCGGCTCGTCGATGATGGGAAGATGGTCCGGCGTGTAATCGATCGAACCGGTCCAGGCCCGGCCGATCGGTAAGCCACGGAGTGCGGGTATCGTGGCTTCCCAGTCGGGTTTGAGTCGCTCGTAATAGTCCCAGTCGAATTCCAGGAGGAAGCGCTCGGTCGGATCCGGCTGCTCCTCCGGGTTGCTCATCCCCAACAGGACACCGTGCTCGTCGGGACGCAGGTAATATCCCTTGGCGAGGACGAAGAGCATGGGAAAGTTCGCCGGCAGGTCAGCAGGCCTCGTCGGGAAGCTGACGATCTGGTGTCGGGCTGCCGAGACTGGCACGTCGATGCCCAGCAGTTCACCGATCCGGCGGGCACCGCGTGGACCGGCGGCATCCACCACGCGCTCGGCCTCGAAAGTGCCCCGCGTTGTCCTCACGCGGTAGCCGCTGGCCAGCGGCTCGATCTCCTGGACCTCGCACTCCTCGAAGAGTGCGACACCGGCGCGGAGAACGGCGTGCGTAATGTTGCGGGCCACGATCTGCGGGTAAACGAAGCCGTCGTTCGGCGTGTAGGTCGCGCCCAGATAACGGCTCCAGTCGACGAAGGGGAGGCGCTGGGCGAGCTCGCTCGGCTCGAGCCAGGTATTTTCGACCCCGCAGCGTTGGCGCAGGGTGACGAGTTCCTGAAAGGCTGCTCGTTCTTCCGGTGTCGAGGCGAGCACGTAGTAGCCGACTTCCACGAAGCCGCTCCCGAGGCCCAATTCACGGCCCAATTCCTGGTAGAGCTCGCGCGACCATTTCCCGAGTTTCACCGCAGTTTCCGAGCCGCCCTGTTGGCGCACGATTCCGGCCGAGCGCGTGGTGGCACCGAATCCGGCCCAGTAGCGCTCGCAGACGGCGATCCGCTGCAGACCACGCTTCGCGAGAAAATAAGCTGTCCACAGCCCGAGGTTTCCACCGCCGATGATCAGCACATCATAGGAGGGCATTGCCTGTCACTCCTTTCACCGCTTTCCTCATCCTCGGCCACCTGCCTCAGGTCGATGGGCCCGTCGCGTCGTCTCCGAGTTGCGCGAGCACCCAATCGTTGAAACGGCGGATGTGCGCTTCGATCGGTGCGAAGACGCCCCCATCTGCATAGACCCGCGAGCCGACGCCCAGCTGGCACCGCTCGCACATCGCCCAGTCCTGCCGGTTGACGAGATCCCAGAACTCGACTGCATCGCTGGGATCGAAATCCGGCGCGGCGACGACAGCCGGATCGAACAGCCAGTCGCAGTGCACCAAGGTGCGTCCGACACCGAGCGGCTCCAAGCGATGAATGAGAACGTAGTCCGGATGCAAGTTGACGAAGATGTTGGGTACCAGGACCATACCATAGTAGGTGCGATCGTCCTCGGGGCGAAGACCAGGCAAGAGCGGGCGCGTGCGCTTGCCAGTCAGTGTCAGTGTCTCGACCCCTTCAGCGAACGTGGCCCCGAGCCCTTCCTGGTAGGCGTAACCGGCACGGAAGCTCGGGACGAGCCGACTCAGCTCGGGGTGGACGACGGCACAGTGGTAACACTCCATGAAGTTCTCGACGATGAGCTTCCAGTTCGCTTGCACGTCGTAGGTCAGCGTTGCCCCGATGCGGAGCTGGCCGACCCTATACCGATCGAAGATCGCGCGATCTCCCAGTCGCTCGATGATGCGAGGCACGATTTGCGACTCGACCGGCGGAGGATCGTTCGAGAGGTTGACCCAGATCATGCCTTCCCAGACTGCGAGCGGTACGGGTACGAGCCCGTATCGCTCCGGGGAGAACTCGGACACGTCCCGCATGTTCGGTGCACCGATCAGGCGTCCATCGAGGGCATAACTCCAGGCATGATAGGGGCACTGGATCACGCGCGATTCCAGACATCCTCTGGACTCGGTGCAGAGTCGCGCTCCGCGATGGCGGCAAACGTTCAGGAAGGCTCGCAACTCACCATCGTGACCGCGGATGACCAGCACGGGCTCACCAGCGAGCTCGGTGGTGAGATACTGGCCAGGCTCGGCTACTGACTGGGCGAGCCCGATGCAGGTCCAGAGGCGGCCGAAAATCCGCTCCTGTTCGCGCGCGTAGATCGCCGGATCGACATAGTAGCGGCCTGGCAACGTAGGGACGAGCGAGACGCTCTCGACCTTCACTACTCACCTCCGCTGCACGCGATCGATCATGAAGCCGAAACCGAAGGATCGATCCTCGCCTTTACCGCGGCTGGAAAAGTTCCTGTTACCACGTATACCGATCGGAACCCCCTGCTGGCAATCCACGAAGGGTCGAAAGACTGTCGAGCTGGTTCATACAGATGCACGATGATGAAGAGGGCCAAGGCTGAGTTGCGGTCGACCAACACGCTCGTCAGGCGACAGCCACCGCGTCCCGGCGAGCGCTCATACGCACTCGAGACAGCCCGCGCCACTCGTCGTCGCGCGGTGGCCCCAGTCATTACCCGAAGAGGGCCGGCAATCGATAGCGGGTGACCGGCCCCCCGGAACTGTCACGACAGATCGAGGGGGTAGCGTGGTCCACCACGCTGCCCCCCCGCTGACCGTCGGTTTGGGGAGATTCGACCGTGTGCTCAGTGCGGGAAAGGGAGATGAATGGCGTCGGTGGCCAGTCGGCCTTCCGTGAAACGGCTGAGGCGCACTTCCTCCGGGTCGAGGTCACTCAAGCGCTCTTCGGTAACCAGTTCTGCCATCTTCATCCCGAGAGCTGGCCCCCACATGATCCCGTGTCCACCGGCGGCCAGCACGTAGAAACCGAAGCGCGGCTCGTCGATGATGGGAAGCTGGTCCGGTGTGTAATCGATCGAACCGGTCCAGGCTCGACCGATCACCTTCCCTGTCAAACTGGGGATCGTCGCTTCCCACTCTGGTCTCAGCTTCTCGAAGTAGTCCCAGTCGAATTCCAGAAGGTAGCGATCGCTCGGATCCGGTTGCTCCAAGGGATTCGAAAACCCCAAGAGCACTCCCTGCTCGTCCGGGCGTAGGTAAAAGCCAGAAGCCAGAACGAACATCATCGGGAAGTTCGCCGGCATGTCGGGCGGTCGCTCCGGGAAGGAGATCACCATGTGCCGGGCAGCGGCCACCGGTACCTCGATCCCCACGAACTCGGCAATACGCCGGGCACCGCGTGGGCCGCCAGCATCGACTACCCGTTCCGTCTCGAGTACGCCTCGCGACGTCACGACTCGATAACCACTGGCGAGCGGCTCGATCCCCTGGACCTCGCACTGCTCGAGCAGCTCGACGCCGGCGGCTCGCACGGCCATGACGATGTTGCGAACGATGATCGCTGGCTCGACATAGCCGTCGTTGGGTGTGTAGGTCGCACCGGCGAATCGGCTCCAATCGACATAAGGAAGGCGTCGGGCGAGATCCTCCGGCTCCAACCATTCGTTCGGAACGCCGTGAGCGGTTCGCAGCTCCACCAGGCGCTGGAACACCGCTTTCTCCATGGGACTAGAAGCGACGACGTAGTAGCCGACTTCACGGAAGCCACTGTCCAGCCCGAGTTCCTGGCCGAGCTTTCGGTATAGCTCGCGCGACCATTTCCCGAGTTTCACGGCGGTCTCCGACCCGCCTTGCTGCCGCATGATCCCAGCTGAGCGCACCGTGGCGCCGTACCCGGCCCAATACCGTTCGCAGACGACGATCCGACGTACCCCTCGCTGGGCCAGGTGGTAGGCGGTCCAGAGACCGAGATTTCCAGCGCCGATGATCACGACGTCGTAACTGCGCATGTGCGCACTCCTTTCCTGCTACTCCAGGCGCGCTCCTTCACTCCTGTATCTCGACCGGCTGTTCGCTGAGCAGAGTCCGTTCGACACAGCGGAAGAATGCGTCGATCATCCGGCGGTTCACTTCCTCCAGCATGCGTCGGCCGAGACTACCGAAGAGGCCAGGACTCGAGACCGTGAGCGTGTAGCGGATCGCCGTTCGCTCGCCGTCTTCCCGAAGTTCGGCAACGGCATGAGCAGTTACCGTTTCTCGTGTCAGCGGGTCAGTCGCCAGGGCAGTCAGGCGGATCCGCTCTGGGGGCACCAGCTCGGTGAGTTCGACAAGAGCGTCGAAGGCGAACTGTACGAAGCCAGCTCGAAAGCGTACCGTCCCACGAAACATGCGCTCTCCGACCTGGACCACGTCGTGGACGCCAGGCAGGCAGCGCGTGGAACGGGGGATATCCAGGAGAAACTGCCACACTCGCTCGCGTGCTGCAGGGAGCAGCGTCTCAGCCGCTGCTGTAACGTCCCCGCCGTGTTCTCCTAGTTCGGCCACACTCGTTGCCCCTCTCGCTCGTCGCCGTTTTGGCCCTGTCGTTCTCCTGTGACGGTTCCGGTCGCTTCATAGCCAGTGTGAGGTGGAGAGAGGTGGCCGAGCAATCCCACAGTTGCACGAAGCGGCAGAGATTTGCTGGACGATCGCAACGAACCGTCCGGTATCCTTAAGTGCAGGCCGGGGGATGTGACTCACCAGGATGAGCGGTCGAGACCGTCGCGGGCCTTCAGTGCGGAATCTCGGCGAAGGGCTCAGCAGACGACCGCATCGGCAGGTGAAATGCGAGGTGCCATGGGCATCACGGTGCGCGAGCTGCTCGAACATCCTGAGTTGAAGACCCGCCTGGTGGCGGGTGAAGCTGGCCTCGACCGGGTGATCACTTGGGCGCATGTCTGCGAGCTGGAGGATCCGACGGTCTGGCTGAGTGGTGGCGAACTCGTCATGACCGTCGGGATCGGTATACCCCGGGATGAGGCTGGGCAAGTGGCGTACATCGAGCGTCTCGCTCGGGCTCGTCTGAGCGGGCTCATGATCTGCGAGGGGATGCGGGCCCCAGCCCTGTCGGATGCCATGCTGGAGACGGCTGATCGCCTAGCCGTACCGGTTCTCCTCGCAGCTTACGATGTGCCATTTGTCGCTGTCTCCCGGGTGGTGGCCGACGCCAATCTCGGCGACGAGCACGAGCGCCTGCGCCGCACCGTGCAGATCTATGAGGTCGCGCGGCTCGTCGTGCACGGGACGGCCGAGGACGCGGAATTGCGGGGACGCTTGGAACGGATCCTCGCTGCCCGACTCATCGTCCTCGACCTCGTACTCGGTCAGGAGCTCCTGCCGGTGGCGGGTCCCGAGCCGGAGCTGCTTCGATCGGTGCGGCGCGCCGTGGAACGTTATCCGGAAGGGCAGCTCCCCGCCGTGGTGCAGCTGCCCGAGCTCGCCAGTGGGGCGATCGCGTTGCCGGTTCCGACGCGTGGTCGAACTTTCCTGGTCGTCATCCCGAAGGATCGGCGACGCGGTCATGATGTCGTCGTCTTGCGGCATGTGGCGACGGTCGTTGCACTCGCGCTGGAACGCAAGGCGGTCGAACGAGAGCGGCAGCGACGCCTGGCAGGTGAGCTGCTCGCTCAGCTCGTCGACCAACGCCTGAACCCGGATCTCGCTCATGACCTCTTGCTCCGCGAGCATGGTTTCCCCGAACCACCGTACGCGATCGCTGCCGTGCCGGAACTCGCCGTGACGCTCGAGGAGCTGCACACCATACTCGAGCGACGGCTCGTTCCCCATGCCGTCATCCGGCGGGATGGTTACTTTCTCGTGCTGCTCCCCGACTCCTCGCACGCACTCGAGGTGATGCGCGCGCTCGCGAGCGATCGGGCGATCGGGTGGAGCGATCCGATCCGCTCGCTCAGCCGGATACCGGTGGCTGTGGTCGAGGCTCGCTGGGCAGCGCATGTGCAGGAGCGCGGACTGCAGCGGTATGCAGCGGTGCGTGGCGGTGCGCTCGGCTGGCCCCTTTCGCTCGAAGCGGCGCGGGAACTGGTCGCGCGGGTACTGGCTCCCGTGCAAGCGTACGACGCCACCCACGGCACGGCACTCCTGACGTCGCTGCGCACCTTCCTCGCCTGCAACGGGTCGTGGAGCGAGACGGCTCGCCGGCTGGGCATCCATCGCCAGACACTGCTCTATCGCCTGCGACGGGTGGAAATGCTGACGGGATTGCGCGTCGACCGGTTGGATGATCTGGCGACCCTCTGGCTGGCGATGCGAGCGGCTCAGATTTTGGGTGCTGGTGCGGGCGACTCAACACCTCAGGGATCGGTAGTCGACTAGTGGAAACGCACGATTGTGGAAGCATTGTGGAAGCGATGACAGGTCGCTGTCGTTGGTGGGCGACACGCGGTCGCAGCGGGTGGCGCGTTGTGCTTCGTCTGGCTCCGGGGAACACCAGCATCACCGTGGTCGGCTGGGCGAGCCACGAGGTCGAGCAGGTGGTGGACAGGCTACGCAAACGTGTGGTGGTTGACCGGCCAACGACCGGTTATCTTCGGCGCACGGAGGCCCTTGCGCCGATGCCGTCGGCTCTGTCTACGCATGGGGGGTGCGCACTGCCGCTGAGAAGAACGAGCGGTTATACTTACAAGGAGTGACGCCGGAGTGGCGGAACGGCAGACGCGGCGGTCTCAAAAACCGCTGGGGGCGACCCCGTGTGGGTTCGAGTCCCACCTCCGGCACCGCACCAGGACAGGCAAAACGACGACGCAGCGAGCGGCAGCCTCGGCCGTGGTCGGGTGCGGTCAGTGGCGTCAGTGGTGTACGAGT
>NZ_JBRBZA010000021.1:0-6710 GCF_053493975.1 Thermomicrobium sp. | reverse complement strand
GGGCGAGTTCGCGACCGAAGAGGAGCTGGGCCAGCTGGCGGCGCAGGTCGGGGTCGTGGCGGATACGGTCGAGCAGCTGCTCGAGGAGGTGGTCGATGGCCATGTGTGGCAGGCGTCCTTCCTGGTGCCGGGAAAAACCGGCCTCGCGCAACTAACCGGTAAGTGTACTAGACCCCGTCGCTCGTGATCAGGTGCCCGTCGCATTCGGACTGACCGGAGAACATCGAGCGACGATGACGTGTTCTATCCCAGGGGAAATCGGTGCTCAGATGGCCGTCTCTCGAGATGCAGGTAATGTTCGCCGTGTCGTGGACCGAATGCCAGTGGGCTCGTTCCTGATCTCTGTTATCATCGTGCGGTGGCATCTTGGTCAGTCGCGCGGGATGCGCCCGCCCTTCCGGCCTGGAGATCCGCTGCGGGGTCGGCGCGCGCTCGAACTGGCGCCATCGCGCCAGTACTGCGCCTCGGCCAGGCACCATCGACATCGCTCCCGGTCACCTTCGCGCGGCAACCTGTGGCGGTGATCGCGGAGACTCCCTTCTCCTCCCTCGCCACCACCGACCGAACGCGACGACTCGTCTGGAGGCGCGCTCGGGCCAAAGCTGCTTCGCCGAGAAGCCACGACCGATCGAACATGCCGCAGACGACCCATTTCTGCCTCCGGCGGGTTTCATTTCGCCCGACACGCGGTGCAGGGTCTCGGTGTCGCTACTGGCGGGTGATGTCGGGCGCACTCGGTAGCTTTCCGAGGGCGATCAGGTGTGGGTGGATGCAGGAGCCCCGGTCGACCCGTCAGAAGTCGAGTTCGACAGGAAGCTGCCCGAGGACGATCAGGTGCGAGCGGGCGCGTGAAAGCGCGACGTACGAGAGTTCGTCGACCCGCTGACGTGCCAGGTCATCTACCTCGGCCAGGATCACGACCGGCGATTCCAACCCCTTGAACGCATGGATGCTCGAGACGCGCACGCGATGGTTCGCCTGCTCGCGATCGTCCGTCTCCCACGTCAGTTGCCAGCGCCCCGCGATCCACGTCTTGTCCCGCAGAGCACTGCGCTCTCGGCTCCGCGGTGTCAGGATCACGACATCGCGGGGCTCGATTCCTTCTTCCTCCAACAGTCGCCGCAGCCGGTTGGAGAGTGTCTGCAGCAGGCTCTGCGCCGTGACGGGCACTTCTTCGACCTCTGGGCCATCAGGACCGCGGAAGACAGGCTCGATGCTTCCACGATAAAAGGGGCGAAAGCGCTCGAAAATCGGCCTCGTGTTGCGGAAGACCTCGGCAAGGACATAGGGTTCCTCGACGATCGGAAACTCGAGCTGCCGGGAGTCCGTGTAGAGCGTCTGGTTATCGTCATAGAAAATGTAGAGGAGGCCTTGCTCCTGGTCCGCCATCGCCTCGAGCAACGCGATCCACCAATCCGTCAGGAAATCTTGCCCCTCGTCGACGATGATGGCATCGAAGCGGAGCTCAGGCAGTTGCTCTAGAGAGTCGATCAAGATCTGTGGTGCCTGCTCTTTCCAGAAGCGCTCCACCTCTCGGGGATCACCTGCTGGCGGTTGAAACGGCGTGCCGGTTCGCTCGCAAAGCTCCCGCACGAACCCGTGGAAGTGAGTCACGACGAGAAGCGGTCGGTCACCCTCGAACAGCTCGGTTGTCTTCAGCGCGTCCGTCAAAGTGCGACGCATCCACCTGCTCAGATTGCGGTTGAAGCAGGTCAGCAGGACGCGGTTCCCCTGCAGCGCCAACTGCCGCGCCTTCTCGATGGCCAGCATCGTCTTTCCCGATCCTGCCGGCCCGACGATCCGCGCTCGGCGGTGCCGCTCCAACAAGCGGAGCACGGCGAATTGTCGCTCGGTGAGTTGAACGATCTCCTCTTCTGCCTCCTGAACGAGTCGCCCGAGCCGCGGTTTCCGCACCTCGATCGTCGGGCTCAGTGCATCCACCAAGGCCTGGATCGCGGCCGGAGCCAAGGGACCCTCCGGTCGCGGTCCGCCCAAGGCTCGGCGAATCGCCCCATGCAGCCCGGTCAGCGAGCGGTCGTCGAGCACGATGTCCGGTTCGACGTCAGGACCCAGCCACTGCTGTCGAAGTGTCACATCGGGAA
The DNA here is from genome assembly GCF_053493975.1 of Thermomicrobium sp. Lineage (NCBI taxonomy): Bacteria > Pseudomonadati > Thermomicrobiota > Thermomicrobia > Thermomicrobiales > Thermomicrobiaceae > Thermomicrobium > Thermomicrobium sp. The sequence goes on along the minus strand of NZ_JBRBZA010000021.1, from coordinate 4,608 downwards.
AGATCACCGCATGCCGGATCGGATAGTCGAACAGCTTCGTCCGAGGGCCTTCCTTCAGTTTCCGGGCCAATGCGTAACGAGTCCGCCGCGCTTGCTCGATCGGGTTCCCGATCGGATGCTCGTCCCCGCGCCGGTCCAGCGAATACCATTGCCCGGTGCGTGCGTCCCGCCGGATCCCCCCTCCCTTGACTTCCAACACCAGCACACCGCACTGCGGCTCCACGATGATGAAGTCGGCTTCCGCATCGATCTCGTCCGACCCGTCGCGCACCAACAATCGGACCGCGAAGAGAACGAGGCACGCATCAGGCAGCTGGTGAGCCAGGGCGCTGTAAACCAGACGCTCCGCATCGCTTTGGAAGCTGCAGTAGCGCGGGAACTGCGGATACATCGTGGCCATGAGTCGACTCCTACCCAAGCGATCCGCGCTGCCGGCACGGCTGCGGAAACCAGTACACGAGCCTTCGAACGACCTGTCGAGGAGCGAACGGCTGGCGCGCAGCCCTGACGGACCGCTCGACTGACCCCACCCTGATCCGAGCGCTCTCCGACCATCCAATCTCCAGCGATCGCTTCTGCCGTCGAGCGCGCTCCCTGACCCGAGTCGCCTCGCGAGCTCCGCTCGTCGCTGGCCGACCTTCGCTTCGCGGCAGCGAACGGACCGGCCGCTCGCTGTGCTCCACCGGTCGTCGTTCTTCATTCCCGAGGAAAGCCGCTGCTCGCGCGCTGCGCCGTCAGCCGCACGCGGGTACTGGTCGATGAGCCGTCTCCACCCGCTCGGTGCAGTCCAGCTCTCGCGCCCTCCGTTGTGCTCCTCCGTCGCCTCGCCAGTCTGAGCGCATCGGGGCGGCGGCAGGCTCGGCCGCGATCGTGTCTCTCCAGGCAACGCGGCGTCATGGCCCACGAGACACCTGTGCCCTCGCGAACGATGGGCGACGCCCTCGTCTCGCTTCGTCGGTCGCGCGACCAGGCTGACTGCTGCGGCCGTGCCGCTGATGCCTGTTTACCGTCCGGCCTCGCTGACCGGAGGACCGTGCCGAACAGCACGCGGTACCCTTCGAAGCGTCCGCACCGAGAGCGCCCATCGACGGTGGTGATCCGCGCTCGCTGTCGGCTGACAGCGCTGCCGAGCGGCTCGGCGCTTGGTCTCCTCCCGCGCTCGAGGGCTCCGCTCGTCCCGCTGTCGTATCCGGTCGCCCACCTGGCGCAGCGCACCGGCTCCTAGCGACGGATCAGGCCCGGGACATGACGGTCGCCAGGCGCGGGAGCAGGCGCACGTAGCCGCGCGCCATCGTCCGGAAGTCCTCCAGCCGGTACGACTCGTTCGGCGCGTGGACGCGGTTGTCCGGCATCCCCCAGGCGAAGAAGAGCATATCGGCCCCGAGTTCGCGCTGGAACACTTCGGCGACAGGAATCGTCCCGCCGACGCGGGTCATCAGCGGCTCCTTGCCGTACAGCTCGCGCAGTACCGCGCGCGCGGCTGCCAGCGCTGGATGATCGCGCCGGATCGCGAACGGACGGGCTGACCCCGGGAAGCGCGTCACGCGCACGTCTGCCCAGGGTGGACAGTGCGCCTGCACGTGCCGCTCGATCAGCTCGAGGATCTCTTCCGGATCCTGGTCCGGCACCAGCCGGCAGGTGACCTTGAGATGCGCCTCGCACGGCGTGACCGTCTTGATCCCCTCACCCTGGAAGCCGCCCCAGAACCCGTTGAGGTCGAGCGTCGGTCGTGCCCACGCCCGCTCCAGCGGCGTGTAGCCCGGCTCGCCCCAGAACGCCTTCGCGCCCACGTTGGCCAGGAACTCGTCCGGATCGAACGGGACGGCGGCGATTTCGGCCCGCTCCTCCGGCGTCAGTTCCCGTACCTTGTCGTAGAAACCGGCGATCGCCACTCGTCCCTCCGGTGTGTGGAACGTCGCGGCCAGCTGCGCCAGCGTCTGGACGGCGTTGGCGATCACCGCCCCGTACTGGCCCGAGTGCATGTCGGTCGCGGCCGTGCGCAGGTCGACCTGGCACGCGCAGATCCCTTTGGAGGAGAGCGTCAACGACGGCTGGTCGTGTCCGTACATTCCCCCATCGGCCGAAATCACCACGTCGCACGCCAAAAGCTCGCGATACTGCCGAATCGCCGCTGCCATGCTCGGCGATCCGATCTCTTCTTCCCCCTCGAGGAAGAACTTGAGATTGACCGGGGGTCTGCCGATAATACGGACCAGAGCCTCGATCCCGCAGAGCGCGGCGAAGAGATTCCCCTTGTCGTCCGAGGCGCCGCGGGCATACAAGCGACCGTCGCGCAGCGTCGGCTCGAAGGGTGGCGTCTCCCAGAGTTCGAGGGGATCGGGCGGCTGCACGTCGTAGTGTCCGTACACGAGCACGGTGGGCAGCGAGGGGTCGACCGGCCAATGGCCGAAGACGATCGGGTTGCGCTCCGTCGCGAGCAGGCGCACCTCCGGTACACCGATCGCCCGCAGGCGGTCCGCTACCCAGGTAGCCGCGCGCTCGACATCGGCCTGATATTGCGGCAAGGCACTCACGCTCGGGATCCGCAACAGATCGCCGAGTGCCTGCAGGTGCTCCGCTTCGTGGTCCGCCAGATAGCGATCGCATCGCTGGACGAGATCCTCCATCGCCGACCTCCTTTCTGCACCGCAGTATCGCACTCCGTGCCCGTTCCTGCAGGACGGGAACCCCTGTGTTCCCGTCGCTCGACGATCCTGGTCACGAGTGGTCGACTGGTCCGAGAGGGGAGGACGATGCGTTCACGCTGGTTCGTCACGACTCTGCTGCTCGCGCTGCTCGCGACGCTGCTCGCTCCCGCGCTCCCTGCGGGCGCCCAGCGACCCGGTCTCAGCGTCGCGTTCTGGCGTACCTGGGCGCGGGCCGATCGCCCGGTCGCCGAAGGACGTGCGGCCCGCACCTGGATGTGGGGCCCGGCTCCCATCACCCACGTACTGGTCGAGGAGTACGACGAAGCGACCGACTTCGAGAGGGACGTCCTCGGGGTCCGCATGGTCCAGTACTTCGACAAGACGCGCATGGAGATCACCGATATCGGTGCCGACCCGGTCAATCCCTGGTACGTGACCAATGGGCTGTTGGCCAAGGAGCTGATCACCGGTCAGGTCCAACTCGGTCACAACCGGTTCGCCCGAGTTCCCGCAGCCCGCGTCCCGGTCGCTGGCGACCTCGACGATCCGAACGCCCCGACCTATGCCAGCTTCCAGCCGCTCATGGGGTACCAGCCCCTACCGGTCGGTATGACCGTCATCCAGACCGTCGACCGCAACGGCACCGTCGGGGCCGACCAAGCGCTCGCCCGCTACGGGGTGACCGCTGCTGTCCTGGTACGGGAAACGAATCATACGGTGGCCAGCGTCTTCTGGGACTTCATGAACGCGCGCGGTACGGTGTACAGCGACGGCGCCTTCCGGGAGGATCGCCTCTTCGAGAATCCGTTCTACGCTACCGGCTTCCCGCTCACCGAGGCCTATTGGACGACCGTTCGCGTCGGCGGTGTCCCCAAACGCGTCCTCGTCCAGGTCTTCGAGCGCCGCGTCCTCACCTACACGCCGGACAATCCACCCGGCTGGCGGGTCGAGGCGGGCAACGTGGGACTCCATTACTACCAATGGCGCTACGGCCAGCTCGGTGAGCAGCCGGTCACCTGGGATACGACCCGGCCGGAGGAGCTCCCCTACTACGACGCCATCATCCCGACCGTCTTCCCGCTCACCGCAGGACTCCAGCCGCTCGCGGCCCTGCTCCAGAATCCTGCTTTCGATTCGCCCGGTTGGCGCGCGGACATCGAGCGCCGCTTGATCTTCCTCCAGGACTGCGCCCGAGCCATGCGCGAAGCCACACCACCGCCGACGCTCTCGGCGTTCCATTCCGAACTGATGGTTGGACTCGAGCTGGTCGAGCGCGGTGCCGGCCGGATCCGTCGCGCGCTCGAGACCCGCGATCCGGTGCTCCTCTGGCAAGGTCGCGACGATATCGCAGCTGGCCTGCGAGTCTTCGCTGCTGCCTTGGAGCGCTACGAGGATCAGCTCCGCGCTGGAGCGGAGTCTGCGCCGATCGTCTTCGTCGGGGAGGAAGGTCACTGATGCGTTGCGACGCTTGCCAGGCTCCCGTACCAGCTGAGGCACGCTTCTGTCCAGCCTGTGGTCGACCCGTGCCTCGACCGGTGCCCACGCCGGACACGGCCACGCTTCCCCTCACCGCGGGCAAAGCAGCTAGTGATTCCGCCGTCAGCGCCGATGGTTCGCTGCCCGCGCCGCCCGAGCCGACGGGACAGCTTGGGCCTGACTCGCCGCCAGCTCAGCCGAGCCCACAGCCTGAGTCCGTGATGTCTCGCTCCTCCGCCGCGTCGGCGAGTGCGCCGATGCCCGGCCGGAACCGCACCGTCACCTTGCTCGGTATCCTGAGCGGTCTCCTGCTGCTCGCCCTCGTCGCCGGTGGGACGCTGGCGTCCGTCGAGCTCGATCGCCGCCACGCCCGCGAGCGTGCTCTCGCCGAGCAGGTGACTGCACTCTCCCAGGCCAACCGCGATTTCCAGGCGCAAGTGCAGTCCCTCACCGGTGAGCGCGACCAGTTGGCGACCGAGCGTGA
>NZ_JBRBZA010000020.1:0-6642 GCF_053493975.1 Thermomicrobium sp. | reverse complement strand
CCCTTCACCAGCAAGGACGTCCTCGTCACCTTCCAGCGCATCATCTCCCCGCCCGAGGGCGTCAACAGCCCCCGCAGCGTCTTCTTCAACACCGTCGAGCGCATCGAAACCCCCGACGACTTCACCGTCCGCTTCGTCCTCGAGCAACCCGATCCCGCCCTCCTCTACAACGTCGCCATCCCCTGGACCGGCATCTACCCCGCCCACCTCATCGAAGCCGGCGCCGACCTCCGCGACCCCAAGAACCTCATCGGCACCGGCCCCTTCAAGTTCAAAAGCTATACCCCCGGCGTCGCCTTCGAGCTGGAGAGAAACCCGAACTACTTCGACAAGGATCTTCCCTATCTCGACGGGATCGTCGGGCACCCGATGACCGACTGGAATGCGGTCGCCCAAGCTTTCCTGGCTGGACAATTGCACTTGTATCGATCGCTCACCACGCCACCGCTCGATCTCTTCCAGGGCAAGTCGGACATCCAGGTCGTGGGGGTGCCGACGACACTCGTGTGGCGCCTGATCCTCAACGCTCGCACCTTCGAGCCATTCAAGGACGAGCGCGTCCGACGAGCCATCACGCTGGCATTGGATCGCGAAGCGATGATCGCGGCCATGACCGAGGGGCGCAGTGTCCTCTCCGGCTGGATGCACCCCTACGGTGCCTGGGCCTTGCCCGAAGACCGTGTGCGCCAGGCGCAGGGCTTCGGCAAGGACAAGGAGGCCGATCGCCAGCAGGCCAAGCAACTCCTCGCCGAAGCCGGCTTCCCCAACGGACTGGAGTTCGAACTCCTCGCTTTCAACCTCGATGTGACCACTCCCAGCCTGATCGCTGACCAACTCGGACAGGTCGGGATCAAGGTGAATACCCAGATTCTCCAACTGGGCGAGTACGTGCAACGCGTCGTCGCCCGCGAGTACCAGATGGTGCTCGGCTTCAATGCTCCCTGGGTCGACGAGCCCAAGTCGACCTTCGGTGCTTGGATCACCAATGACGACCAGGTCAGCATGACCGGCCTGTGGTCGGACGAACTCATCCAGCTCTATCAGCAAATCGAGCGTGAACTCGATATCGACAAGCGCAAGCAGTTGACGCACGAACTGGACTTTCGTACGCTCGACGATCCGGTCTTTGGCATGATCTATGTCTACCGTCCCGTCATCTGGCACGTCTTCCGGCCGGCGATCCTGGCCAATTGGACTCCGCAGCCGAACTACAACCTGACCGAAAAGCATGCGACGACGTGGCTCCGCTCCTGACCGGGACGGCGAGCGCGGCCGGGAAACGAGCGGGAAGGTGAACGGCGATGTTCGTCCAGTATCTGATACGGCGAGCGATCGGTGGATTTCTCGTCGTCCTCATCGCGACGTTCGTCGTCTTCGCCTTCATTCGTCTCGCTGGTGACCCGGCCGCGCTGATCGTCGGTGGAACCGGAGAGAACATCACCATCAATCCCGCGCGTGTCGAGCAAGTGCGCCGCGAACTGGGGCTGGACCGACCCCTGATCATCCAGTTTTTCGACTTTCTTGGTGGGCTGATTACCGGTGGTCTCGGCAATTCCTACGTCACTGGACGGCCGATCGCGGATGAACTTCGCGTGCGCTTGCCGGTGACCATCGAAATCGCTTTTCTGTCCGAGTTCATGGCCTGGATCTTTGCTCTTCCGCTCGGGCTCTTCAGTGCACTACGACGCGGTCGCTTCACCGAGGGGATCACCCGCGTCTTCTTCTTCATCGCCTCGGCCGTCCCAGCCTACTGGCTAGGACTTCTCGTGCTCATCGCTGTCCTACTCGTCTTCGGGTGGCGCCCACCCCTCGGCCTCGTCCCACCCACCCAGAATCTCTGGACGCATCTCCAGCAGATCATCCTACCGATCGTCGTCCTCGGTTTCGTGTTGGCAGCGGGGCTGGTTCGCTTCATCCGCAACGCCGTCCTCGAGGTGCTCCAGGAGCCGTTCGTCCAGGTCGCACGAGCCAAGGGGCTCGCGGAATCGACGGTCGTGCTCCGGCACGTTCTCCGCAATGCCTTCGCGCCGACGATCGCCTTCTCGGGGCTGCGCGTCGGGTACCTACTCGGCGGTGTGGTGATCGTCGAGACGACGTTCAATCTCCCCGGTCTCGGACTCTTCTTCGTCGATGCGGTCTCGCGGCGCGACTTCCCCGTCATCCAGATTGCGGTCCTCATCTTGGGGAGCGCATTCGTCATCATCAACCTGCTCACCGACCTCGTCACCTCGTTCCTGGATCCCCGGTTGCGCGAGAGGGGCTGAGAGATGGCTGAAGCGGTCGCCGCGCCGATCACCCGGACCCGCACCCGTGTCACCCACCGCCGTCTCCCCTGGATCGGGCTCACCGTCGCGCTCGCACTCGCTCTCATCGTCTTGACAGGGATCATCGGACCGAGCATCAATCCCCGTTCACCGACCGCGACGAATGTGGCGGCCCGCCTCAAGCCACCGTCCGCCGAGCACCCGTTCGGAACCGACGAACTTGGTCGCGACATCTTCACACGTGCTCTGTACGGCCTCCGCACGACGCTCCTGATCGCCGTTCCTGGCGGGTTGGTCGGTACGATCATCGGGACGCTCCTCGGACTGATCGGCGGGTACCGACGCGGACTCGCCGACTTTCTCCTCCAACGCGGGGTGGAGATCATCACGGCCATCCCTTCGCTCGTTGTTGCGAGCGTGGTCGTGGCCGTGCTCGGACCTGGCCGCATCCAGCTGATCGGTGCCGTCGCGTTATCCCTGACTCCCGTCGGAGTTCGCGTCATGCGTGCTGCCGCGCTGCGTGTCTCCGAATCGCTCTTCTGTGAAGCAGCCCGCGCGCTCGGAGCCAGCCACTGGCGGATCATGCTCCGCCATGTGCTCCCGAACTGCCTCGGACCAGTCGCAGTACTCTCCTCCCTCAACCTGGGAGCCGCGATCTTCGTCGAGACCGGCTTGAGCTTTCTCGGACTCGGCGTTCAACCACCCAACCCCTCGCTCGGTAACATGCTGACCGGTGCTGCCTCGCTGTACTTCACCCGTGCTCCCTGGATGGTCATCTTCCCCGGTCTCATCGTCACCATTCTGATCCTTTGCTTCAATATCCTCGGCGACATGCTGGCCGACTACTTCGATCCACGCTTGCGCAGCCAGACCAACGCGTGAACGACCGTCTATCGCGGGCAGCCGCGCCCGCTCTCGCTCGGCACGCGCAGTCGCCTGCATCGCTGTACCCGCCCGACCACGCCCTGCGGTTCCTCAGCGCATCGGAGCGACCGCTCACTCGAGTGAGCCAACCAGATCGTCGGTCACCGGTGCTCGAGACGCTCAGCATCGCGCGCCGCAACGACCCTCGAGTCCGTTCGACGGTGATCGGTTGACCACCACGTGCGCCTCGAGTCCTGATCTTTACCCCAGCGGAGTCACCTGCTGTCTCCTGTGCCCGCGGCAAACCGTAAAGATGGAAAGCGAGTCAGGAGAAGATTCTGCGCGCTGAGATCACCTCGCCTGCTGCCCTCTTCTACTTATTTGTTCGTCGACCCGTCCACGACCTGACCACCGGGTAGAGCAGTCGAAAGGGCCTTCAGAACCCCAGTCACGGCGTCCGCCCAGGTCACCCCCTCTGTCTGACCGCGCACTCTGTGCGCAAACAATCGAAACAAGGAGAGAGAAGGCATGGCGCCTTCCCATTCCCTGTCTCGCGAAACGCCGACGCGTCGATAGTGCCACGAGAGCACATCCCTCTTGCATGCTCAGTGGGGGTCTGCTACTCTATGGGTACCTACTGACGACAGATCCGCGTCACGACGCGGAGTGTTCGAAAGGCCGAACACCATGGCACTTCTGCGCACAGCGGGACGGACAGCTGTTTCGGCACCACCGCGCACATCCCGGCTGGGACGAGATTTCTGGCTCGGGTATGCTTTGACGCTTCCTGCCTTCGTCGTGGTAGTTGGCCTGGTCGCCTATCCCCTTGGCTACGCGTTCTGGCTGTCGTTGCAGGACATCAAAGTAGGCGGGCAAGGCCAATTCATTGGCCTGGGTAACTACGCGCGCTTGCTCTTGGAGAGCGAAAGCCGGATCTACGGACTGTTCTGGAACAGTGTGAAGGTCACCGCGCTCTACACCGCAGGTGCACTCGCTGGGAAGTTCCTCATCGGCATGGTCAGCGCCGTCATCCTCCATTCTCAGATACGAGCACGACGGTTCTGGCGCACGCTGCTGTTCGTACCCTGGGCGATTCCAGCAGTGGTATCCGCGTTCACCTGCATAAAAGCGTCACAACCGTCGTCGGTACGATCCCTTCGATGCGCACCGTCTTGTCCGGGAAAACCGTGACGCGGATCGACAAGAGCTCGAGGATCCGGCGCCGTTCCTCCGGCGTGGCGGCTGGTCCAGCCTCGCGGACCATGGCAGCGATCGCGGCAACCTGCTCGGCGTCGATCGACCAGGACGGCGCGGCAGCGGCCAGCTCGCGTTCGAGGGCGTCACGCTGCTGCGCGAGTTGCCGGCGCAGCTGCAGCAGACGGGCGCGCTCGGCCTCGATGACCTCTGCCGGATATCCGTCGGTCTCCAGCTCCTTCCGAAGCAGCGCAGCCAGACGCTGGTCGCACTTCGCGAGCTCGGCGTCGATGGCCGCGAGCCGCATGCGCACCTGCTCCGCCGCAGCCGCCTGCTCCACGCGCTTGCTCTCGAGCGCCTGCCGGATGGTCTCCGGGTCGGCGAGTCGCTCGACGATCGCGTTCCAGACGACGTCTTCGAGCTCGCTGGCGTTCACCTTCGTGTGGCAGGTGCAGCGCTCGAGCCAAGGCGACATGACCGACGGCTGACAGCGGTAATAGAACACCTGCCGCTGGTGCGACCCCGTCCCGACGAGCCGGTATCCCGCCGGACAATAGGCCAACCCGCTCAGGATGTACGGGCGCTTCTGGTTTCGTCTCGAGCGCGCCCGGTTTTCGTCCAGGACGCGTTGTGCGGCTTCCCAAACTTCTTTGCTGACGATCGCGGGGATCTGAATGGTGATGCGCTCCTCTTGGGGGTTGTACTGGACACGCAGGGTTCCGTTGGTGCGAGTGAATTTGCGCTTGAACCATGTGAGCCTACCGATGTATGCGGGATTGCGGATCATGCGGGCGACGGTCGAGGGATTCCATGCCGAGGTCCTCTCCCCGCCGTGGATCGGCGAGCCCGCCGTCGGCACCCCCATGGCGGTCAGGCGCCGAGCGATCTCGTACGCGCTCGCGTGTTCCCGCGTGACCCAGTCGAAGATCTGTCGGACGACTTCCGCCTCGGTCGGTTCGACCTCGTAGGCACCGCGGCGCTTGTCGACTTCGACATATTTGTAGCCATACGGCGGACGGGCGCCGGTGCGCATCAGTGAGCCTGACAAGAGACGGGCTCTCTTGCCGCGACCCGACCGCTCGACTCGCAAGCGGTTTTCGATCAACGCGACTACCGACTTTGTGATCCGGATGATTTCGCCCGAAAGCGTGTTGGTGTCGCCCCCGTTGACGAACTCGATGCGCGCGCCGCGCCGCGTGAGCAAATGCTCCAGGGTGGCCTGGACGTAAAGCTCGCGCCCGAGCCGGTCGACATCGAGGCAGACGATGACGTCCGGTTTGAGCTGATCGAGCTCCGCGATCAGCCGGTTGATGCCGGGCCGATCGATCGTCGTCCCCGAGGCCGCGTCCGTGTACTCCGCGATCAGGTCGTATCCATTTTTCTGGCAGTACTTCCGGATCGCCTCGAGTTGCGTAGGGATCGAGTAGTTCTTGGCTTGCTCCTCGGTCGAGACTCGTGCGTACGCCACGGCCGTCGGCCGGCGTGGTACAATCTGCTCGGAACGGTTCATGGACGTTCTCCTTTCTGCGGTCCCCGCGCCGCCCCTCTCCCGGCGCGGGGTTTCTCACGTCTCGCACTGCTCCTCGCTCTCTCGGCCGAGCAACCAGTCGGTGCTCACTTCGAGCGCCCGAGCGAGCGCCACGACCGTACCCGCGTACGGGTGCACGCGACCCCGCTCGACGCGCCGGTAGGCGCCGACCGTGAGCCCCGCTCGGCGGGCGAGTTCTTCCTGCGTGAGCCCGGCTCGCCGCCGGGCGAGGCGCAACCGTTGACCGAACGACCTCTGGTCGAACCCCATTGCGCCCCCCTTACTCCTCTCCTCATGGAATGATACTATCGAGACCGGTTCCGGGGTACACCGGGCGAGCGGGAGGTGCGGCATGGACCCCATCGGAGAACTCTGGCAGGCCCTGACGCCCCAGCAGCGTCGGCGGGCAGCCGATGAGATCGAACGGTTGCTCCGCGAGCCATTGACCCCCGTTTTTCGCATTTGCCACGCGGACCTCGCGCGGGCCTGGTTGCGGCACGACGACCGGGCGGTGCGCGCGCTGCTGAGCGTTCTCGCCGTCGACGCCGAGGCGGGCGCCGCGGGACTCTCCTACGACGACCGGTACCGCGCCGTAGCGGCCGCTGCTCGCCGAGTGGCTGCAGAACTCCGCGCGTGTGGCTGGACGCGCACGGCGAACCAGCTCGACGCCTGCGCCGAGCAGCTCGAGGCCGAGGCCGCCGACGACTAGTCGCCGTTGAGGATTTTGGTCAGCTCCACGATTCCCTGGCGGCGGAGCGCGAGGGTGGTGCGATAGTCCGCGCCGAGGGCGGC
>NZ_JBRBZA010000019.1:0-23479 GCF_053493975.1 Thermomicrobium sp. | reverse complement strand
CGCTTGGCGCGCATCTTCGGTGACGACCAGTTCGCCGAGGGGTGGGATCGTGCTGCCGATGGGATCCGTGCCGCGGCGAGCCGCTACCTCTTCCGATCGGATCTCGGCCGCTTCGTCCGCATGCTCACGGTCGATGCGCAGGGGAACGTCGAACCTGACCCGACGATCGATGCCAGCCTGGCGGGACTGTTCCTGTTCGGGCTGTTCCCGGCGCGCGATCCGCGCGTCGTCGCGACGATGCAGGCAGTCGAGGAACGCCTGTGGGTGAAGACGCCGGTCGGAGGCATCGCCCGCTACGAGGACGACTACTATTACCAGATGAGTCGGGATATCGAGCGCATTCCTGGCAATCCGTGGTTCATCTGCACGCTGTGGCTCGCCGATTGGCACATCGCGCGGGCGACTTCTCCTGCGGAACTCGCTCGTGCCCTGGAGTTGCTCGAGTGGGTCGCCGCACACGCGCTACCGAGTGGCGTGCTGGCCGAGCAGGTGCATCCGGAAACGGGTGAGCCGCTCTCCGTCAGTCCATTGAGCTGGAGTCATGGAACGTTCATTGCGACGGTGCTGCGCTATCTCGCGCGGGAAGGCCAGCTCGCGGCGGCGGGCTGGCCTTCCTTCCTCGCTCCCTGAGCGCCGGGCCAGTGTCACCGTCCTGGTGGCCAGTTTCCGTACCAGTCGAAGCGTTGCTCGCTCAACCCCACGACGACGTTCTTGACCTGCGTATAGAGGTCGAGCGCGTGCCGCGACAGTTCCCGCCCGATGCCGCTTTGCTTGAAGCCACCGAAGGGGGCCTCCGGTGGATTGACGACCGGATAGTTGATGCTGATGTTGCCGGCCTTGATCCGCGCTGCGAGGCGATGCGCTCGCTTGATGTCGTTCGTCCAGATGGTCGCGGCGAGCCCGTAGATCGTCGCATTGGCGATCTCGACCGCCTCGTCCTCGGTGCGGAACGGAATGACGGCGAGGACCGGACCGAAGACTTCCTCGCGGGCGATCGTCATGTGAGGCTGCACCGCGTCGAAAATCGTCGGCTCGACGAAGTTCCCGCGCTGGAGCGCCGGGTCATCCGGTCGCTTCCCACCCAAGCGGAGCGCAGCTCCTTCCGCCTTGGCGCGCTCGACGTAGCTCAGGACGCGCTCGCACTGCCGGCGCGAGACCAGCGGACCGAGCTGGGTGCGCTCGTCCAGTGGATCACCGATCCGCAGAGCGGATGCCTTGCGCAGGAAGAGATCCATGAACTGATCGTGGATCGACTCGTGCAGCAGCAAACGGGTGCGTGCCGTGCAGCGCTGGCCCGCATTGGTGAAGATGGCGAAGAGCGAGCCGTTGACTGCCTCTTCGAGGTCGGCGTCCGGGAAGACGATGTTCGGCGACTTGCCACCGAGTTCGAGGGAGACCTTCTTGATCGTTCCCGCACTCAGGCGCAAGATCTCGCGACCGGTCTCCGTCTCGCCGGTGAAGGCGATCTTGTCGACGAGCGGGTGCTCGCAGATCGCCGCGCCGACCTCGCTGCCCGGTCCGGTCACGACGTTGACGACGCCTTCGGGAATACCGGCTTCGAGGCAGATCTGTCCCAGGACGAGCGCAGTGATCGGGGTATAGCTGGCAGGCTTGAGGACGACTGTGTTGCCGGCCGCGAGTGCCGGTGCCAGTTTCCATGCGGCCATGAGGATCGGAAAATTCCAGGGAATGATCTGTCCGCATACCCCATACGGTTCGCGAACCGTGTAGTCGAGGAGCGGCCCGTTCATCGGGATCGTCTCGCCCCAGATCTGACCGGTCAGGTTGGCGTAATAGTCGAAACAGTTGGCGGCGGACAAGATGTCCATCCGCGACTCGACGATGATCTTCCCGCAGTTCAGGGTCTCCAGACGAGCGAGTTCGTCGACGCGCTCGCGGAGGATCTCAGCGATACGGCGCAAGCGGCGAGCCCGCTCGTTGGGTGTCATACGCCCCCAGGGGCCCTCGTCGAAGGCACGACGGGCTGCTCGGACCGCACGGTCGACATCCTCCCGGCTCGCCTTGGCGACGTAGCCGATCACCTCGTTCGTCGCCGGATTGTAGGTCGGGAACGTCTCACCGCTCGCGGCAGGAACGAACTGGCCGTCGATGAGCAGGCCGTAGGTGCGAATTCCGGTTTCGGTCGTCATTCTTCGCCTCCCCGGGCAGGAACCGAGTGACCGCAGGCCGCCGATGCTTTTGCGGCAGCACGATCGTAGCACGGCCAGCGTGTTCGGTCAGGTGGCTGACGGTGTGAAGACGATATTCCACGGCTTGAGCTGGATATCCTGAAAGACGCCGGCAGCGAAGAAGGGGTCTCCCTCGATGAGCTGGCGGACTTCCTCCTCGCTCTCGGCTTGATAGATGATGAGCGCACCACTGTCATCGACGAACGGTCCGGAGGCCCACAGCTTCCCTCGCTCGCGCAGTGCGCTGAGGTACTGGCGGTGAACGGGACGCACTTCCTTGATCTTGTCCGGGTTCCCGTAACGGATCACTGCAGCCCAGAGCATTTGTCGCTCCTCTCCTCACTCCACGTCGTACTCGGCTTCCTGTTCCCCAGGATAATCCGGTTCGCCAGGGCTGACGAGCGCGCGCGGGTCGCCGGTGATGACGAAGGCGATACGCTCGCAGATATTGGTCACGCGATCAGCGATCCGCTCGAGATTGTGTGCTGCCCAGAGCAAGAGCGTGGCTCGCTCGATCGTGCGGGGGTCACTCATCATGTAGGTCAAGAGCTCTCGGTAGACTTGATCGTAGAGTCCATCGACCTCGTCGTCCCGACGCCAGATGGTGCGGCAGCGCTCGAGGTCCATTTCGATGAACGCATCGAGCCCTTGGCGCAGCATGTCGATCGCGATCTCCGCCATGCGTGGAATATCGATCAAGGGCTTGAGGGGGGGCCAGGCACTCAGGCGGATAGCGATCTTCGCCAGCCCCTCTGCGTAGTCACCGATGCGCTCCAGTTCCCCGATGATGAAGAGGGTCGCAGCGATGATCCGCAGATCGGAAGCCATCGGTTGCTGAGTCGCGATGAGCAACAGTGCGCGCTCCTCCAGCGCGTAGCTGCGTTCGTCGATGTCGCGGTCGTGCTCGATCACATCCTGCGCTAACTTCGTGTCATAGCGCTTGAGCGCCTCGACCGCGCGTTCGACAGCCTTCTCCACCATGCTACCCAGATTCAAGAGCTCCTGGCGGAGCAGTTGGAGGTCACGCTCGAATTCCAGGCGGGCACGCGTTGCCATGTCGTCTCCCTTCCTCGTTCGAGTTCGTCCCTCTCCAGACCGGAACGAATCGGCGCTCTTGCGGGGTGCTGAGTAGTCCAAGTGTACGCCGCAGTGCGGTGAGGAGCTAGCCGATCTTGCCGGTGATATAGTCTTCGGTTTCCTTGCGTTTCGGATTGGTGAAGATCCGTTGCGCGGTATCGAATTCGATGAGCCGGCCGGTCCGCTCCTCGCCAGCCAACAGAAAGGCGACATAATCAGCAATGCGGGCTGCTTGCTGCATGTTGTGGGTGACGATGACGATGGTATAGCGCTGCTTGAGTTCCCAGATGAGCTCTTCGATCCGGTAGGTCGCGATCGGGTCGAGTGCACTCGTCGGTTCGTCCATCAGGAGAACGAGAGGTTCCACTGCGAGTGCCCGGGCGATACAGAGCCGTTGTTGCTGGCCACCGGAGAGCGAGGCTCCTGATGCCTTCAGCTTGTCCTTGACCTCATCCCAGAGCGCAGCTGCGCGGAGACTGCGTTCGACGATCTCATCCGCTTCCGTGCGGGAGAGCCGTTGCCGGTGCAAGCGCACTCCAGCGAGGACGTTGTCGTAGATCGAGAGCGTCGGGAACGGGTTCGGCTTTTGGAAGACCATACCCACGAGTTGGCGGACGCGAGCGGGGTCGATTCCTGGACTGTAAATATCGACCCCTTCCAGGCGAACACTTCCCGTCACCCGTGCGCCCGGCGTCAGCTCGTGGAGTCGATTCAAACAACGGATCAACGTCGACTTGCCACACCCGGAAGGACCGATGACGGCTGTCACAGCACCGGGATGGATCGGCAACGTGATCTCGGCGAGCGCTTGGAAGCGGCCGTAGTAGGCGGAGAGCCGCTCGATTTCCATCCCAGCAGCGGTCGTGAGCGGTTGTTCGCGCGACGCTGTTTCGGCGCGGGCAGCTTGCGCGGCGGTGAGTGCAGCGATCGGCTCGGACATCGTCGGATCCCTCCGAGCTACTAGCCGATGCGGCCGGTGATATAGTCCTCGGTCCGTCGGTCGCGTGGCCGCAGGAAGAGTTCACGGGTCGGCGCGTATTCGATCAATTCGCCGGTGCGGTCTTCTCCAGCCAGGAGGAAGGCCGTGTAGTGGGACACGCGGGAAGCTTGCTGCATGTTGTGCGTGACGACCACGATGGTGTAGGTATGAGCGAGTTCGACCATCAGATCCTCGATCCGCATGGTCGCGACCGGATCGAGTGCCGAACAGGGCTCGTCCATGAGCAGGATATCCGGCTCGAGCGCGATCGCGCGCGCGATGCAGAGCCGTTGTTGCTGTCCCCCCGAGAGCGCGAGCGCGTTCTGCTGGAGCTTGTCCTTGACCTCGTCCCAGAGCGCGGCCTTCCGCAGGGCTTCTTCGACGCGTGCTGCGATGTCCCCACGATACCCGTTGACGCGGAGACCGAACGCCACATTTTCGAAGATACTCTTCGGAAATGGATTCGGCTTCTGGAAGATCATCCCGATGTGGCGCCGCACCCAAACCGGGTCAGTCGTCGGAGCATAGAGGTCGATCTCGCCCCAATAGATCGATCCTTCCACCCGAGCGTCCCCCGTGAGGTCGTGCATCCGGTTGATGGCGCGCAGGAGCGTGCTCTTGCCACACCCGGAAGGTCCGATGATCGCGGTGATCCGACGTGCCGGGATGGTGAAGCTCACATCCCGGATCGCCTGGTGCTTGCCGTACCAGATGTTGAGTCGCTCGATGCGCAGAGCAGCCGGTTCCGCTGGTTGAACGATATACCGTGCTGGGGTCGGGCTGGTGATCGTCATGGGCGGACTCCCCTCAGAAGCGGATGCGACGCTGCAGTCGAGCGCGGAGGAAGATCGCCAGACCGTTGAAGAGCAAGAGTACGGCCAGTAACACGATGATTCCCGCAGCAGCGCGCTCGTGGAAGGCTGGTTGCGGACGCGAGATCCAGTTGAAGATCTGGATGGGCAGAACGGTGAACGGATCGAACAGGCTCTTGGGCGTAAAGGCGACGTAGGTCAGCGCGCCGATCGTGATGAGCGGGGCGGTTTCGCCGATCGCCCGCGCCAGTGCGAGAATCGTGCCGGTCAGGATGCCAGGCAAGGCTGCGGGAAGGACGAAGAGCCGGACTGTCTGCCAGTGCGAGGCGCCGAGTGCGAGTCCGGCTTCGCGGATCGAGGGGGGAACCGCCCGCAGCGCTTCGCGCGAGGCGATGATGATGATCGGGAGCACCAGGAGGCTGAGCGTCAAGGCTCCTGCGAGGAGACTGCGGCCGAGCATGAAGGTGCGTACGAAGACGCCGAGACCGAGCAACCCGTAGACGATCGACGGGACGGCTGCCAAATTGGACAGGTTGATCTCGATCGTCGCAGTGAGTCGGTTCTTAGGCGCGAACTCCTCGAGGTAGATCGCAGCAGCGACTCCGAGTGGAAAGGCGATCAGGGCCACCAGGATCAAGATGTAGAAGGTTCCAACCAGAGCGGAACGGATGCCGGCTTGCTCGGGGCGCCGCGAGGGAAAGCTCGTCAAGAAGTCCCAGGAAAGTGCCCGCCAACCGTCGTGGATGACATCGGCGATGAGAACCCCGAGCGTCGTGAGCCCGATGGCGATCGCGACCGCGCTGAGGAGGCCGAAGAGCATCCCGAGCCGCTTGCGCAACGGCAAGCGAGGATCGAACTCGCGGTCGGTCGTCGATATCCGCTCGGCGCTCACTCGTAGACCTCCCGGAAGCGCTTGAGAAAGCGGTAGCTCAAGAGATTCAGTGCCATCGTGATCACGAACAGTGTGGTGCCGACCGCGAAGATCGTCTGGTATTCGAGCGTGCCATGCGGCGTATCGCCGAGGCTCACCTGGACGATGTAGGCAGTCATCGTCTCCATCGCGACCAGGGGGTTGAGGGTGAGACGCGGGACTTGGCCCATCGCGATGGCGACGATCATCGTCTCGCCGACTGCCCGCGAGACCGCCAGAATGAAGGCAGCCACGATGCCCGACAGCGACGACGGTACCACAACGCGCCAGACGACCTCGAGTTTGGTGGCACCCAGCGCATAGGCACCCTCGCGGAGACTCTGCGGAACTGCCCGCATGGCGTCCTCGGAGAGGGAAGCGACGAGGGGCACGATCATGATTCCCATCACCAGGCCGGCCGAGAGCGCATTGAAGACCTCGAGCTGGGGAATGAAGCGTTGGAGCAATGGTGTGACGAAGAGGAGTGCGAAGTAGCCATACACCACCGTCGGGACACCGGCGAGGATCTCCAGCATCGGCTTGACGACGCGGGCGACGCGGTCCGGAGCGTATTCGGCAAGTCCGATCGCCGAGAGGAGTCCGATCGGTAAGGCGATGAGCATCGCGATGGCCGAGACCAGGAGCGTGGCCGTAAGCAGTGGCCAAATGCCGAAATGCTTCTCGGTAAAGAGGGGGGTCCATTGCGTATCGGTCAAAAAGTCGACGATGGAAACGCGCTGGAAAAAGCGGAAGGTCTCGATCCCCAGCGTGTAGATGATGCCGATCGTCGTCGCGATGGAGATCAGCGCAGCCAGGAACAAGAAGGTCAGGATCGCTCGCTCGCGAATGCGGCGGATACGGTCGATTCGTTGCGTGCCGGTGAGGACACGCTCGACCCACTCTCGGCGGTCGATCGGTGTGGCGAGTTGAGCAGGAGTCGACTCGCTCGTCACGTTCGTCCCTCGCTCGGCAACGACCGGCCGCGAGTAGGAGCATTTCCCCCTGCTCGCGGATTGTACCCGGTCTTCTCGGTCTCCGGGAAGCTACTCCTCACGCTTGAGCACGTCCTCGATCGACACGCCGACCTCGACTCCCTTGAAGACCGACCCGGTCTTGCGCGCCTGGAAGCGCTTCTTGGCTAGCTGGTAGGCCTCGTCCGGCAGCGGGATGTACCCGACTTCCTGAGAGAGCTCGGCCGCGTTGTCGAGATAGAACTCGACGAACGCCTGGACTTCCGACCGATCGGCCTGGTCGCGTGCGACATAGATGAACAGCGGTCGAGAAAGAGGCTGATATTGTCCAGTCTTCACCGTCTCGAGATTCGGCTCGACGGGTTTGCCGGTCTTCGGGTTGACGATAGGCACGATCTTGACCCGGCCTCGGTTCTCGATGGCGTAGGCGAGTCCGAAGTAGCCGAGCGCATTCTTGTCCCCTGCGACACCCTGGACGAGTACGTTGTCATCCTCGGAGGCGGTGTAGTCACCCCGGCTGGCGCCGGACTTGCCGTTGATCGCTTCCGTGAAGTAGTCGAAGGTTCCCGAGTCGGTTCCGGCTCCATACAAGTTGAGCGGTGCATCCGGCCAGTTCGGGCGCACCTGGTTCCAGCGCGTGATGACTCCCTGTGACTCCGGCTTCCAGATCAGATTGAGTTCCTCGACCGTCAGATAGTCGACCCAGTCGTTCTGCGGGTTGACCACGACCGCGAGTCCATCGAAGGCGACGGGAAGCTCGATATACTCGCGACCGCTCTTTTGGCAGGCCTCGACCTCGGAGTCCTTGATCGGGCGCGAGGCATCCGAGATGTCGATCTCCTTGTTGCAGAACTTCTTGAATCCACCGCCGGTTCCGGAGATTCCCACCGTCACCTTGACCTGGGGATACTTCTTCTGGAACTCCTCGGCGACGGCTTCGGAGATGAGAAACACGGTGCTGGACCCGTCGATCGTGATCGTACCACTGAGTTGCTGGGCCGCCTTTGTCGGAGTCGGCACAGCTGCTGGGGTGGTCGCCATCGCTGCGGTCGGTGAAGGCTGCGCAGCTGCTGCTGGCGTCGGGCTCGGTTGCACCGCCGGAGCGGTCGTCGGCGTCGGAGTCGCTTGCCCACCCCCGCACGCTGCGATCAGCGCGCTCGCTGCTGGGACGGTGGTACCCAGTACTGCCAAACGCGCGATCAGCTGTCGTCGGCTGAGGCGTGTCATCGGCTTCTCCATGATCAACTCCCTCCTCCGATCGTTTCATCCGTTGCCGTCAATTCCGGTACGAACCGATAGCCGATTCCGTGGACCGTTCTGATCAGGTTCGACCCATCGGGCTCTCCTCCCAGTGCTTCCCGGATCCGGTGGATGTGCACATCGACGTTCCGGAGATCGACGACGTCTTGCCCCCAGACCTGGTCGAGAAGCTCCTGCCGTGTGCAGACGCGACCGGCCCGCTCGACCAATGCGGTGAGCAGGGCGAACTCACGCGGTGCGAGATGAATCTCTCGTCCCCGGTAGACCACGCGGTGCTCATCGCGGAAGATCACGAGCGTTCCGGCCGTGAGCACGTTTCCGGCTGTGCTCTCCGCTGATCGGCGCAGCAGGGCGTCGATCCGGGCGAAGAGTTCGCGCGTGCGGAACGGCTTCACCACATAATCGTCTGCCCCTTCCTGGAACAGTGCGACGATGTCGTCTTCACTGTCTCGCGCCGTCAACACGAGGATGGGCGCGCTCGACCACTTGCGGATCAGTCGGCAGACATCGCGCCCATCGATACCCGGAAGCATCAGATCGAGGATCACGAGGTCGGGTCGGATCGTGCGCGCCAGCATGATGGCTTGCCGGCCTTCCTGCGCGGTCCAGACGCTGTAGCCACGCTGTTCCAGGCTATAGGAGAGAATCTGGGCGAGTGTCGGATCGTCCTCGACGATCAGGATGCGCTGCTGTGTCGGTGTTCCTTCTGGTCGCGTGGTCGATCGGCTGCTCACCGTGACCATCCATCTTCCCTTCACTGGGGGCAGTGTACCGGGCTGCGCTTAACGGAGGATCAGCGGGAGATTAACGCTCGATTAACGGGGCGAGTTCGCTGACGACGCGGACCACGTCGCCGACCGCGAAGGGACGAAAGAGGATCCGGTTGGCGCGCTGGCGCAACCATTCCGGCAGGGCGCGCAAGGGGCTCGCCAGGACGAGGAGTCGCGTATCCGGAAAGTCCTCGATCAGGCGCTGGAGTCCGGCGAGCTGCTCACCATCGCTGGCGAGGTCCACGACGATCAGGTCGGGGCGCAATCCCCAGCGGACGAGAAAGCATGCCGCATCAGCGGCGCGCTCGTGTGCGCTCACGGCGTAGCCGAGTTCCTCGAGTTCCGCACGCAAATAGGAGCGAGCCGGCCAATCCGGCTCGATGAGGACGATGAACGGTAAGGCAGTCATCGCCTCGCTCCTGCTCTCGCGAGACAGTGTGCGACTGCCTCGTGAACGAACGAGAGCGGTCGCTCGCGGGAGGACGAGCGACCGCTTTCCCATCCGGACACGATTCCGAGGTATCGTGAGCAGCTCAAGATGGCTCGCGCAGCGTCCGGGCCTCCAGATATTCCTGGCACTGCCAGCACTGATGCGGTCCCGCTGTGGCTCGGCAGCGCTCGACTGCTTCCGGCGTGTTGAGCGCATAGCCGAGCGCGCAACGGAGAATCACCCGTTTCCGGCCACGCTTGGTCTGGAAGGCAACCTTCTTCAGCATCGGACAACCGAGCCACAGCTCGTCCTCGGAATCAGTGTCCGGCGCACGCCGAAAGAGCCCTGCTGCCAGCATAGCGCCGGTCACCTCGCACTCGTTCTCCTGGCACGACCAGGAGATCGTTCCAGCACGCGCTCGCGACAGTTCCCTGCCGAGCTGGCTGGTTCACCTTCCAGTATACGCGCGACGCGATTCCATCACGGCGTCGACCCCGGCAGGCGCAGTTTGGCGGCCAGGACTGGGCTCTGGAACTCGCTCGCCAGGATATCCATGATCACGATGTCGTCGCGGTACGGACCGATCTTGGTTGCTTGGCGCAGGCGACCGACTTCCCGGAATCCGACACGGTCGTAGACGGCTCGTGCCCGCTCGTTCGTTGCGTCATAGCGTAGCCAGATGTGATGCAAGCCGAGGACCGTGAAGCCGAAATCCAAGAGGAGAGTCAGCGCCTCGGTCGCGTATCCCCGTCCCCAGACGCTCCGCTCACCGATGACGATCCCGACCTCGGCGCTCCCGACAGCGAAGTCGATCCCGAAAAGTTCCGCGTTGCCGACCGGGCGGTCATCGGGGCGCTCGTAGATCGTGAAGACCCGGCGTGTCGGGTCGCGCCGGGCTTGCTCGAACCACTCGACTTCGTCCTCGACGGTAAAGGGTACCCGCCAATGCGCAGTAAGCGTGCGCGAGACTTCGAGATCGTTCATCCAGCGCTGATAAACTGCGGCCAAGTCGCGCCGGATCGGCCCGAGGTAGACGAGTTTCCCAGGGACGATGACCTGTAGATGCTGATATTCTTCCATCGCTGGGTCATGCTCCTCCCCGTTCACCCGTGTAGCGCTTCCACGCATCCGTGTTACGCTGGCAGCAGCGAGTGCCGTGCAGGGGGTCTCCGTGTGGCTCGTCGGGACATCCGGTTGGTCGTATCGTCACTGGCGTGGCCGCTTCTATCCACCAGAACTCCCGCCATGGGAATGGTTCTCCTACTACCTGCGCGAGTTTGCCACAGTCGAGTTGAACGTGACCTTCTATCGACTGCCGGCGCGTCAACGCTTTCGCGAATGGGCCAGGCAAGCTGCCCAACGACCAGGATTTGTCTTTGCAGTCAAGGCACCACGTGCGATCACGCACGTCCATCGCTTGGCTGGAGTCGAGCCGATGCTGGGAGCATTCCTGGCCGCGATCGAGGAACTCGGTTCCTCTCGCGGCCCGCTCCTCTTCCAGCTACCTCCCGCTTTCGCCTGCGATCTCGACCGTTTCCGATCTTTCCTCGATTCCTTGCCAGGAGGTCAGCCGTTCGCCTTCGAGTTCCGTCACCCGAGTTGGTTCGTGCCAGCCGTGGCCGACGCGATCGCCGGTGCTGGCGGCACGATCGTCTACGCGTACGGTGGAATGCATCCGACTCCGGATTCGTTTCCGTTCGTCGGACCGCTCTGTTATGTCCGAGTACACAGCGGTCTCTTCGATATCGGTCTGACGGACGAGGAGATCGCTCGGCTGGCGAGCCGGTTGGCCTCCTTGAGCGATCGGCCAGGATTCGTCTACTTCAACAACGACGCCTTCGCTCATGCGGTACACGATGCTCGGCGCTTGCGCGAGGCACTCCAGCGTCAGGGCGTACCGGTCGAGTGAGGCGCGAGCAGGTCGATCTTCACCCAGAGGACTCGTCCCAGAATCGGTCCGGGCCAGCGATCCGATCCAGGTAGAACGTGTCTCCGGTGCGCCAGCCGAGCACGCTGGTTCCCCGGGTCGGTCGGCGGAGTTCGCTGCGGATCGATGGTTGCCAGGCCTCGGCGAATGCTTCCTTTAGGACGCGACCAGCGAACGGCTGTTCCGGCGTCAACCCGAGAACGGCTGCCACGGTCGGGACGATATCCACCACACCTGCTGGAATCCGGCTTTCGAACCCTTTGCGGACAGTCGGTCCCAGCATCACGGCAAAAGCCTGGAGCTCGAAGGGGGATCCCGAGCCGTGCGTCGACCGGAGTGCCACCTGCTCGGTCAGCGCGGTGACGACTCCAGGGACTCCGAACGCATTCCGGTCGGCGCTCCAGGTCGGGCTCACGGCGAGGAGCGGGAGCCGCTCGAGGGTATCGCTCTCGAGCGCATCACCCCACACAGCAGTGAGCGCGACTGTCCCGGGTAGGGCCGGGGCCACGGCGGGGTGAGCGAGGACCGCTCCGACCCATGGCTGTTCCAGGAGCCACTCGACCAATGGGGCGAGTTCCGTCGGCCTGGGAGCAGCTGCTCCTGGTCGCCGGAACAGGAAGTCGGCTGCCGGCACGACGCGATCGAGCACGGGCAGGGAGGGTGCCTGACGGAGGAGTTCGCTCAGCGAGCGGTGATGGAGTGGGGTCGACTGGCCATGGTCGGAGAGGACGAAGACGAGCAGCTCGTCGAGCAGCCGGCGAGCAGCCAGCTGATCGAAGAAGCGAGCGAGCAGCGCATCCAGTTGGCGCAGGAGCGACTCGCTTTCTGGGTTGCCGAGCCCAGCGAAGTGAAAGGTGGCGTCCGGCTCGTGCAGCCAGAGCACGGTCACTGCGACGTCCGGATCGGGCAAGAAGAGGTCGCAGGCTGCGCGGAGAGCGTAGCGGACGAGATCGAGCGACGAGTCGGCGGGATCGGGCGGTGGTCCGAGCTTCTCGCGCAATGCCGCCAGATCCGGCAGCCCGAAGACCGAGCGGGGATTGACCAGGCGAAAGGGTTGAGTCCGGGCCCAGAGCCAGCTCGAGCCGGTGGAGCCGCTGGCAGCGACCGCCAAGCGGTGTCCGCGCGCTGCCAAGAGATCGGCGAGTGGCGCGCGGAGGATCGCTCGGCCCCCGGTCCGCTGGTCGAGTGCCGCGATCTGCCGATAGTCGCTGGTATCGAGGATCGCCTCTTCTCCTGATCCCTCGAGGACCATGACGTTGGAGACGATGCCGTGTTGTCCGGGGTAGGTTCCGGTGCACATCGTCGTCACCTGGACCCGGGTATGCGGCGGGTAGGCCGCCGCATACCGGGTCAGGCGCGTGCCTTCAGCTGCCAAGGAGTGGAGAAAGGGTGTGCGCTCCTCGGAGACCAGATCGGGACGGAGCCCGTCGAGCACCACGATCAGGACACGGCTCGTCGCCACTGCTGCCGTCCTCTCCCTCAACCGACAAAGGAAAGATTATCGGGCCGCAGATCCATATAGTAGAAGCTGTACGGAGTCCACTTGACGAAATCGCGCATGGCGTAGTGCTCGATCGGGATCCAGAGAACGGTGCCGGGCGCCTCGTCGTCCCAAATGTCGAGGGCGTCCTGGAAGGCGCGGTAGCGGAACTGCTGGTCGAGCGTCTGCCGCTGTTGCTCGCCGAGTTCGTTGTAGCGGGGATTTTGCGGCTTCCACCAGTCGCGCTGGGTCGCGGTCCCAGGGCCCCAGCGCAGCCAGAAAGCCCCCTCCGGGTCGGCGAGGTAGTTGGAGTTGGACCACGAACCGACCATCCGTTCCTCCTTGGGGAGGTCAGCCCAGTCGATCAGCTGGACTTCCGCGTTCACGCCGATCTGACGCCACATCTCGACGATCGCTTGGGCAGCCTCGTTGCCGAGCGTGTAGTAACCCGGTTTGTTGTTGTAGCGGATCGTGCTGCCGTCGTAGCCGGATTCGCGAACTAGCTGCCGAGCGCGATCAGGGTCGTAGGGCGTGTAAGGACGTTGTGCGTTGTAGAGAGGACCGTAGTCTTCGAATTGGTGACTGCGCATCCGGACAGCCTGCTGGTTCCACAACGTTCTGATCAGGAGTTCGCGGTCGATGCCGAGGTTGAGTGCCTGACGCAACCGTTTGTCTTGGAGAAGCGGGTGATTGCAGTTGTAGCGAAGGACGTGACAATTGGCGAGCGGGATGCTGCGGATGACGATCCCTTGGCTTCGCTGCAGCACCGGTACCTGGTCCGGCGGCACGTTGGTGATGAGGTCGACTTCGCCGGACAGCAGCGCGGCCACTCGCGCTTGGATTTCCGGGATGACTTGGAAGACGATGCGGGAGGCGGTCGGGCGTCCACCGAAGTACGTCTCGTGCGGCTCGAGCACCAGTCGCTCGTCGGTCACGAACTCGGCGACACGATAGGGGCCGGTGCCGATCGGTGCCCGGGCGAAGCCGTCCATGCCGACGCGCTCGTAATACGCTTTGGGGATCAGCCAGCCGCCCCAAGACGAGATGCGCTTTTCGAACACCGGGTCAGGGCTCTTGGTGACGAAGCGGATACGATTACTGTCGAGAACCGCGATTTCCGCAACCGTCTTGAAGTAGCTCGCTGACTCTTTGAGTGGATCGGGAGTGTCTTTCAGCAGGCGCTCGAAGGTGAAGAGCACGTCCTCGGCCGTCAACCTGCTGCCGTCGTGGAACGTCACGTCGTCGCGCAAGGTGAACTCGACGGTCAGGTCATCGATCCGCTTCCACTCCTTGGCGACCCAAGGGACGAGCGCGAACCCGGTCCCTGGCTGCGGACCGCTCAGGAAGTCGCGCCGAATCAGGTAGTCGAAGATCGAATAAGTCACGCGGGTTCCCACGTTGGAAAGTTGTTGATGCGGATCGAGATTGGGCGGCAGCCCCTGCACGCCGATCCGCAACTCGCGGCGCGGTACCGCCGTCGCGGTGGCGACCGAAGCCGGTGCTGCGGTCGGAGAGGACATGCTGGTCGGCTGCGCCGCTGCTTGGCCTGCGCTGGCGGGTGTCGTTGCAGGAGTCGCGGTCGGCGTGCTCTCGCTCGTGTTGCAGGCGAGGAGCAAGCCGCCAGGCAGAGCGGCGAGCGTGGCGACGATCTGCCGCCGGGTGAACCGCAGCGCACCGTCGTGAACTGGTCGGCGTTCCATCGAACTGCTCCTTTCGCTCGGCGAGCGTGTGCGTGTCGGCAACCTGCGACCGGTCAGTTTCTCGCTGTGCTCGACTGCCCTACCCTCCTTTCGCTGGCCGCACGGTCACCACTGTCGCGTCGTCGGATCGGTCACGTCGCGCAACCAGTCACCGACTTCGTTGAACGAGAGGGTGATCGCCAGAAGGACAGCGCCGGGGAAGACAGGGAGCCACCAGGCGATCTGCAGGTAATTGCGCGCGTCACCGAGGATGTTGCCGAGACTCGGCGTCGGAGGCTGCACGCCGATTCCGAGAAAGCTCAAGGACGACTCCAGGAGGACGAGGCTGGTCAAATGGAGCGTCATCAAGACGAGGAGCGGAGCGACCTCGTTCGGCAAGATGTGGCGCAGGAGAATGCGCGCCGGGCTCGCCCCGACTGCTCGGGCAGCCACGACGAAGAGTTCGTTGCGCAGGCGGAGCGTGTTGGCACGCGCGATCCGGGCATACTGCTCCCATCCGCTCAAGCCGAGCAAGATGATGAGGACGACGAGGCCCGTTCCGAAAAGCGTCAAGGCCACCAGTGCCAGCACGATGAACGGGACCGCCAATTGCACGTCGATGAGCACGCTGATCGCTTGATCGATCGAACCGCGGCGGTACCCGGCGACGATACCGAGAATGGTCCCGACGACAGCGCTGATGACGACGCCCACCGATGCCAGCCCAAGGGAGACACGCGTGCCCGCGAGGATGCGGCTCGCGAGGTCGCGGCCGAGCTGGTCGGTTCCGAGCGGATGCGCCAGCATGCCACCGAACCCAGCGGGCGGCTGCAGGCGCGCCAGCAAGTCCTGGGTCGCCGGATCAGGCAGCGGCAGGAGCGGGGCGGCCACGGCGGCGACACTGATCCCCACCAGCCACGCGACTGCCAGAAGCGTCGTCAGTGGCCACCGGCCCCGCCGACGCACACGCCGGCCTGGAGCGGGAAGTCGGGTCCGTGCACCGGACCGTCGGAGAGAAGTCGAAACGGCCATCCCTCATGCCTCCACCCGCAGCCGCGGATCGAGCCAGCCGTACAGGACATCGGTCAAGAAGTTGACCGATACCACCGAGACCACGATGAGCAGGACGCCGTATTGGACGACCGGGAAGTCGCGCAGTTCGGCGGATCGAGCGAGGAGCTGCCCCATTCCCGGCCAGGAGAAGACGGTCTCGGTGACGACCGCGCCAGCGATCGCGACCGCGATCTGCAAGCTGACGACCGTCACCAGGGTCAGCGCGGCATTGCGTCCCAGGTAGTCGATCAGGACGATCCGCCAGGGCAGCCCTTTGGCATGGGCGGTGCGGACGTAATCGGCGCGCAGGACTTCGAGCAGGGCCGAGCGAGTGAAACGGGTGAGGCTGGCGACACTGAAGCTGCTGAGGGTGAGCGCTGGAAGCACCAGGCTGGTCGCGCCGCGGTATCCGGAAGTGGGAAACCAGCCGAGCGACAACGCAAAGATCAAGATGAGGAGCAGACCGAGCACGAAATTCGGGATTCCCTGCCCGACGGCTGAGAGGGCAACGATCGTGCGGTCGAGGAGGCTTCCGGCTCGGAGTGCAGCCACCGTGCCGAGCGTGACGCCGCCGACTGCGGCGATCGCCAGAGCGGCACCAGCCAACTGGAGCGTCGCCGGGATCCGTTCGTGCACCACCGTGGTCGCCGGGCGACGCTCGCGGAGCGAGCGTCCGAAGTCCCCTCGGGCGAGCTGTCGAAGATAGCGGGTGTACTGCACCGTGAGTGGTTCGTCCAGTCCCCATGCCCGCCGCAACGCTGCGACCGCCTCGCTCGAGGCCTCTGGACCCAGCAGGGCTTGTGCTGGATCGCCGGACAGACGAAGTCCGATGAAGACGAGCGTGACCACGATCCAGATGGTGAGCAGTGCTCGCAGCAGTCGGTAGGCGACGTACCGAGCCATCGTGTCCCCTTTTCGCGGGAGAGTCTTCCCCGGAGCAGGCGCTGCGCTGTGGCACTGGTGTAAAACGGTCTTGGCGTTCTTGTTGCGGAGCGAGGCGTCATCGCCTCGCGAGCGAGCGAGGGGTAGCCGCGGTGGGGCAGGTCATCCCGTTCCCGTTCCTCCAGCAGCTGAGCGAAGACCTTCACCGGGCTGGCAAGCGGATCGTGCTGACCAACGGCCATTTCGATCTCCTGCACGTCGGGCATGTCCGGTATCTCCAGGCCGCACGCCGCTTGGGCGACGTGCTGATCGTTGCGATCAACGACGATGCCTCGACCCGTCGGCGCAAGGGACCGGCTCGTCCGCTCGTTCCAGAAGCGGAGCGGGCCGAGCTCCTGGCGGCCCTGGGCTGTGTCGACTACGTCACGATCTTCCCTGGCGAGACGGCGGAGGAGGTCGTGCGCATCGTCCGTCCCCACGTCTACGTCAAAGGCAGCGACTATGGGACGACCGAGGAAGACGCTGCGGCCGGCAAGCGACCGCTTCCCGAGGCTCCGGTCGTGCGCGCACTAGGTGGCGAGGTGGTGCTGATTCCCTTGGTCCCGGACCGCTCGACGAGCGCGCTCGTCCGGCGCATCCTCGCGGCCTACGGCTGCGCACCCGAGGCGGGAACTGCCAGCCACGAGGCTGGGTGAGTCCAGCTGCTCTCGCGACGCATTCTTCGTCGCTGCCCGCTCGGTCAGGAGCGACCGGAGTCGGAGCAGTGGGCCAGGCGAGCGCACCGGTGGATCTCGCCGGATCGGTTTCCGCCGAGTCCGGGAATCCGGTCCGGAGTCGCTACACTCGTGCTGGTCCGGACAGGCGTGGGGAGCGTGCCCTGTGACGTTGGACGAAACCTCGACGGCGAGGAGCAGCGCACCGACGACCGAGACGGTCGTGCAGGGGGAACGCGCCCGGGTGGCGCGTGCGGCTGGTGTCCTCATGATCGGCGTCGTGCTCAGCCGCGTGCTCGGCCTGGTGCGCGAGCAAGTCACCTCCTACTTCTGGGGCACGACGGACACGATCGCGGCGTTCACCATCGCTGACAATGTGCACACCATGCTCTTCGACCTGGTCATCAGCGGGATGCTCCAGGCTGCTCTGGTGCCGGTCCTCAGTGCCTACGCCGTGCCGGAGCGGCGCGAGGAGTTCCGTCGCATCGTCGGTGCGCTGCTGGTTTGGGTGATCGTGGTCATCGGTGCTGTGGTCGTCCTCGTCGCGTTGGCTGCCCCCTGGGTCGTGTGGGGGATGACCGCACTCGGCGGTGGGGAAGCAGCGCGTGGTGCCGAGACGTTCCAGCTGACCATTCGGCTCGTCCGCTTGATCGTCCCGGCCGTGTTGCTCCTCGCCTGCTCGACCGTGCTCATGGGAGCGCTCTATGCGCTCCAGCGCTTCACCCAACCGTCGCTGGCCTTGAGCGTGCGCAACGCCGCGATCGTCACCTGTGCGCTCTTGCTCGGGCACTCGCTCGGGGTGACGAGCCTGGTCGTCGGCGTGCTGCTCGGCGCACTCGGGCTCGCGGTGCTGCAACTGTGGGGGTTGCGCGATTGCCTGCCCCGGTTGAACCTGTCCCTCTGGCATCCAGCCATCCGGCAAATCTTCCTGCTCTATCTGCCGATTTTTCTCGGTCTCTTCGCCAACACCGTCGCTTTGACGGTCGACCGGAACCTGGCCTGGGGAGTGGATCCCCACGCCTTGGGTGCGATGCGCTATGCGACGGCACTCAATCAGATGATTCTCGGGCTGGTTGCCGCGGCGACCTCGCTGGCCGCGCTGCCGACGCTCTCTCGACACCATGCGAGCGGGAACGAGGAAGCCTACCATCGCACGCTGGCACTGGGGCTCAAGTTCGTAGCGCTCCTCATCTTTCCGACCGTGCTGGGGATGGCCGCGCTCAGCTGGCCGATCGTCACGCTCCTCTTTCTGCATGGGGCGACCGATCTCGAGGGGGCCCGAGCGATCTGGGTCGCCTTGCTCGGGTATCTTCCTGGTACGCTCTTCGCTGCATTCGACCAAGTCCTGATCTTCGCAGCATATGCCCGTCGCAACACGCGGACACCCGTTCTCGTCGGCGTTCTTTCGGTCGGAGTCTATTTCCTCGTTGCGCTGGCGCTCGTGCGCTCGCTCGGCATGCTGGGACTGGTCTTGGGCAATACGGCGCAATTCGTGGCCCATACGCTCGTCATGTGGTGGGTGTTGCGGCGCTGGCTCGGTCGGGTGGGGGATGGCACGGTCGGGCGCACGATGCGAGCGAGCGCGCTCGCGGCTACGGTGATGGCGCTCCTCGTCGGCGGTGCAGCGGCGTTCGCCGGCCAGTGGCAGGCACCCGAGGCTGGCGGAGTCGCCTGGCGCGTGCTGGTCGTGGGGGCGAACGTCGTGGTTGGTGCTGCCTGTTACGCCGTCCTCATGCGACTTTTCCGCGCGGAGGAGTTCCTCGCTTTGACCCAGCTGGTGCGTGCCCGTTTCGGCAGTTGACAGCGCGGTGCTTTTTCGGTTCTCTCCTTGCCGAGGATTTCCCGTTCTGCTCGCGCGACAGGACGGTCGCGGCGCGGCGGGAAATCGCGTTTCGCGGTGGTCGTCTAGCCGAAGCAGGGGGTCGTGATGGCTTACGATCTCGTGGTCCGCAATGCGCGCCTGCGCGATGGGCGGATGGTCGATTTCGCCGTGGCCGAGGGTCGGATCGTCGCGATCGAGCCGGATCTGGCGGGCGAGGCTCGGGAGACGATCGACGCCGGTGGACGGCTCGTCTCGCCGCCACTCATCGAACCGCACTGTCATCTGGATGCGGCGCTCACCGAGGGGCTCGCCGGCCACAACGAGTCCGGGACGCTGCTCGAAGGAATCCAACGCTGGGCACTCACCAAGCCCCAGCTCACCATCGAGGCGGTCAAGGAGCGAGCACGCCGGACGATCGAGTGGTATGCCAGCCAGGGAGCCCTGGTCATCCGCAGCCACGTCGACGTGTGCGATCCGCACTTCGTCGGCTTGCGTGCCCTGCTCGAGCTGCGCGAGGAGGTGCGCGATCTTGTCGATCTGCAGCTGGTCGCCTTTCCCCAGGAGGGGATCCTCTCCTATCCGCGCGGTGCCGAGCTCCTCGAAGAGGCGCTCCGGCTCGGTTGCGACGTGGTGGGAGCCATCCCCCACTACGAGACGACCCGCGAGATGGGTGTCGAGTCGCTGCGCATCGCTTTCGATCTGGCCGAGCGCTACGATCGGCCGCTCGATGCCCATTGCGACGAGACGGACGACGATCAGTCGCGCTTCGTCGAAGTGATGGCGGCGGAGACGATCCGGCGGGGGATGCAGGGGCGCGTCGTAGCCAGTCACACGACGGCCATGGGCTCCTACAACAACGCCTATGCCTTCAAGCTCTTCGGCTGGCTCAAGCGTGCCGAACTCAGCATCATCGCCAACCCGCCGGACAACTCGATCTTGCAGGGACGCTTCGATACTTATCCCAAGCGTCGCGGACTGACGCGTGTGAAAGAGCTTCTCCAGTTCGGGATCAACGTCGCGTTCGGGCACGATTCAGTGATGGACCCCTGGTATCCCCTCGGCACGGGAAACATGTTGCACGCGGCTTGGTTGGGCTTGCACCTCGTGCAGCTCTCGGGTTACGAGGAGATCCCGCTCGTGTGGGATCTCGTGACGACCAACGCCGCGCGTGCATTGGGGATCCTCGATCGCTACGGTCTCGAGGTCGGCAAGCCGGCCGATTTCGTCATTTTCGATGCGGCGACCGATCGCGATGCGCTCCGCATGCTCGCTCCCGCGCTCTGGTGCGTCAAGCGTGGGCGGGTCATCAGCCGGATGAGTGCACCACGGGTGGAGGTCCGTCGCGGGAACGAGTTCGTTCGTATCCGCTACGAGCGTCCCGGTGAGGGACTGAGCGATCGATGAGCACGTTTGGCACGTGCTGGTCTTCTCGAGCTGGCTGTGCCCGATTGCGTCGCCCGGCAGGAGGCAGGCTCGTCCCCGATGCTCCCGTCTTACAGTCGAGGTCGCGAACCTTCGTCCAGCGACAGGGGCGCGAGATGACGAGCGAGATCGTCGTACGACACCGCTTCATTGTCGATGATTATCACCGCATGGCCGAGGCGGGGATTCTTGGCGAGGATGACCGGGTCGAGTTGATCGAGGGGGAAATCGTCGAGATGGGCCCGATCGGTCGACGGCACCGAGCGTGTCTCGACAAGATGGTGGCCCTTTTCGCGAACCGTTTGGCAGGGCGCGCGATCGTCCGTATCCAGGGGCCGGTGCGGCTGAGTCACTTTTCCGAGCCGCAGCCGGATCTGGTGCTCTTGCGTCCCCGGGCGGACTACTATGCCTCCCTGATGCTGGACCGGACGACGTGATCCTGCTCATCGAGGTAGCGGACGCCTCCCTGGCTTACGACCATGAGGTCAAAGCGCCGTTGTACGCGCAGGCGAATCTTGCTGATTACTGGATCCTCGACTTCCAGCACGATCGCCTGCTCCTCTTCCGGGCCCCGGATCTCGGAGCAGGGCGCTATCGCCGTGTCGACTGCCTGGCACATGACGAGCGCATCGCTCCGTTGGCCTTCCCTGACCTCGAAATCCTCGTCGCTGACCTCTTCGCTTGACCTGCCGCGTGATTGCGCCTGGTCGCGGGTCCAGCAGAGAAGAGCGAGACCGGCAGCACCCGCAGATGGGTGCTGCCGGTCGGGCATCCGGTCGATCGGTCAGGCCTGTTTGGCCTGCTGGAGAGCGCGCCAGATCTTCTGCGGAGTGAGCGGGATGTCCAGGTGCTCGATGCCGAAGGGAGCCAGGGCGTCCATGACCGCATTGGCGATCGTCGGGGTGGAGCCGATCGTCGCCGCCTCGCCGATCCCCTTGGCACCCAGCGGGTTGAGCGGTGTCGGCGTCTCGGTGTGATCGGTCGTGAAGGAGAGCAACATCGCGGCCTTGGGGATGGCGTAGTCCATGAGCGTACCGGTGAGGAGTTGGCCGTTCTCGTCGTAGCGGACCTCTTCCCAGAGGGCTTGGGCGATCCCCTGGGCCAAGCCGCCATGCACCTGGCCCTCGACGAGGAGCGGGTTGATGCGGGGGCCGCAGTCATCGACCGAGTAGTACGCGAGGATCTTGACCTCGCCGGTCTCGGGCAAGACCTCGACTACGGCCACGTGCGTGCCGAAGGGGAAGACCTCGTCGGGCGGTGCGAAGAAGTCGGTCGCGACCAACCCCGGTTCCATCCCCTCCGGGAGGTTGGCGCCGTAGGCGGCCTGGGCGATCTCCGCAAGCGTGACGGCACGATCGGGCGCTCCCTTGACGCGCCACTTCCCGTCGACGAACTCGATGTCCTCGGCCGCTGCCTCGAGCAGGTGCGCAGCGATCTGCGTCGCCTTCTCCTTGATGCGGTCGATGGCCATCAGGACGGCACTACCGCCGACGACGAGACTGCGGCTTCCCATCGTGCCGTGTCCCTCGGGGACGCTTTGGGTATCGCCGTGGAGCACGACGATCTGATCGAAATCGGCTCCCAGACGATCGGCGACGAGCTGGGCCAGTGCTGTCTCCAGCCCCTGTCCGTGCGGCGAGGTTCCGGTATAGACGGTGACCGCGCCGCTCGGCTCGACACGGACGACTGCGCTTTCGTAAGGACCGAAGCCACAGATCTCCACGTAGCTGGCGAGGCCAACTCCGATCAAACGACCCTGCTGGCGGAGTTCCTGCTGCTTCTGCCGCCACTCCTGATAGCGAGAGATTTCGAGAGCCTTGTCGAGTGCCTTGGCGTAGTCGCCAGTGTCGTACTTTTCGCCGGCTGCCGTCGTGTAGGGGAACTTTTCCGGTGGGATGTAGTTCAGGCGCCGGACCTCGGCGGGATCCTTGCCGAGCTTGCGGGCCAAGAGGTCCATCATCCGTTCGATGTAGTAGGCCGCTTCCGGTCGACCAGCGCCGCGGTAGGCGCCGACGGCCA
Organism: Thermomicrobium sp.; assembly: GCF_053493975.1. Taxonomy (NCBI): domain Bacteria; kingdom Pseudomonadati; phylum Thermomicrobiota; class Thermomicrobia; order Thermomicrobiales; family Thermomicrobiaceae; genus Thermomicrobium; species Thermomicrobium sp. The sequence continues at coordinate 1,084 of NZ_JBRBZA010000019.1, read as the reverse complement.
TCGTATTGGTGTAGACGCCATAGGCTTTGATGTCCACAGCCGGAATGTCGTAGCAGCCGCAGGCCATGAGACCGGTCGTCGAGGGGAGATAGAGCCCCCGCGGGTAGGCACCGAGGTTCTGGACGATGCGGGCGCGCAGTCCGAGCACACGTCCCTCGGCATCGGCAGCGAGTTCGTAGTCGACCACCTGATCGCGGCCGTGGTTGGTGGCCATGAGATGCTCGGAGCGCGTCTCGACCCACTTGACCGGACGATGGAGGTGCAAGGCCAGCGCAGCGAGAATGAAGTCTTCCTGGTACGCGCCGATCTTGACTCCGAAGCCGCCCCCGACTTCCGGAGCGATGATGCGTACTTGGCCGTGAGCCAGCCCGAGCGCGGCGGCGAGCGCGTTGCGGTTCCAGTGCGGTGCCTGGGTGGAACTCCAGACCGTGACGCCTTGCGTCAAGGGATCAGGAGCGGCGACGATGGCGCGGGTCTCCATCGGGATAGCAGCCAAGCGTTGCTGGCGGAAGCGTTGCTTGACGACGACGTGAGCCTGAGCGAATGCTGCCTCGATATCGCCGTGGACGCGCTCCCAGCGCTCCCCAATATTGTTAGGGATATCCGGATAGAGCTGCGGAGCACCGTCCTGCATCGCCGCTTCTGGATCGATGATGGCGGGAAGGGGTTCGTAGTCGACCACGACTGCTTCCGCAGCATCGCGAGCGACAGCTGCTGAAGTGGCGACGACGACAGCGATGGGTTGGCCGACGTAAAGGGCGCGTTCGACCGCGATCGGCTCTTCCGGGGCAACCGGGATCCCGTCTGGTTTCTGCTCTTCGGGATGCGGTGCTTCACCGGGGATGAGTTCGGGCTTGCCCTTGAGGCGCGCCGCCAGATCGCGACCGGTGAAGACACCGACGATGCCGGGCATGGCCTTGGCGGCGGAAGCGTCGATACCGCGGATCCGAGCGTGGGGATAACTGCTGCGGACGAAGGCGACGTGCACCATGCCCGGTAGCTTGAGATCGTCGACGTATTGCGAGGAGCCGGTGATGAGACGCGGATCTTCCTTGCGTCGTACACGCGCACCGACGTACTGACT